>JAIRZX010000368.1 GCA_031267005.1 Deltaproteobacteria bacterium | reverse complement strand
ACAACTCCCAGGAGCTTCTTTTGGAACTCTGCCGCAAGGGGCTGACGCGTTCGGACGCCTACCGCCTTGTGCAGAGGGAGGCGCTGGCTTCCGCCGACGGGGGCGGCGACTTCAAAACCCTGGTCCTCGCCTCCCCGGGCATCCGGGAGAAGCTCTCTGAAGCGGAAATAGACGAGTGCTTCCGGCCGGAGAGGTTCTCCAGATGGGCGGGCGAGATAGTCTCCCGCGCCCTGAAAGGCTCATGACCAGTGGGCGGCGGGGGGGGCGGCAAGCCCGGCGGCTCGGGGGAACCGCGCGAGGGCGTTCCGGGGCACGTGGCCGTCATCATGGACGGGAACGGCCGCTGGGCCGAATCCAGGGGGCTTCCCCGCTCCGAGGGCCACAAGGCCGGTGCGGAGCCGGTGAGGACCGTATTGAAGGCCGCCAAGCGGGCGGGGGTGAGGCACCTTACCCTCTACACCTTTTCCAGCGAGAACTGGCAGCGGTCCCCGGAAGAGATAGGCAACCTCTTCACGCTCCTGGTGCGCTACCTGGACTCAGAGACCCAGGAACTCCTGAGCTCCGGGGTCAGGCTCGGGGCCGTGGGGGATCTTTCGCGGCTTCCGCCCGCGAGCCTGGCTGCGCTGGACGGCGCACGCGAGGCGCTGTCGGCCAACGACGGCATAACGCTCACCCTGGCGCTCTCCTACGGCGCCCGGGACGAGCTGGCGGCGGCCGCGAGGCGGCTCGCCGCCAAAGCCGCCAAGGGGGAGATCTCCCCGGAAGAGGTAGACGAGGGGCTCTTCGCCTCCGAGCTCTGGAGCGCCGGGCTCCCGGACGTGGACTTGCTCATCCGCACCGCCGGGGACAAGAGGGTGTCGAACTTCCTGCTTTGGAAGCTCGCCTACGCCGAACTGTACTTCACCGACACCCTGTGGCCCGACTTCGGCGAGGAGGATTTCGCGAAGGCCCTCGAGGACTTCCGCCGCCGCAAGCGGCGCTTCGGGAGGGTTTGAGGGTTCGCGGGTTCGCGGGACGATTCGCTAAGGGTCCTGGATCCTGGAGGCCCCCCCCCGAAGAGGCGCGAGGATCTCAGGGACCGTCGGCTCCGCAAGGTTCGCTTGGGCCGGGAAGGCCGCAAGGCCGGAAGAACCGCAAGGAGCTGCAGGCCTGTAGCGGCCGAATTGCCGGAAGGACTTGAAGGCCGGAAGCCCCCGGGAGGACCGGGGAGGCGCGGAATGACCGGGAGGCCGGGAAGGCCAGCAGACCCCGGGGGTTCCGCCTTTCAACTTAATTTGCTCGGGCTGATGGCTGCCGCCAAGGCCCTTCGGACGCATGCCAGGCGTACCGGGGGGCCTTTGGCGTTTTGGCCCCGTTTTTTCCGGGACGAGGACTCCAAGCCCGCCTGGGGATCCCGCTCCCCTATGCAAAGCGCCTCCAACTAATGCCCGCCTCGCGCGGGCAGAAAGCGAGAAAGAAAATGACACAGCCAATCGCTACCACCGCCGCCCCCGCCGCCATAGGCCCCTACTCCCAGGGAGTAAAGTCCGGGCCCTTCGTCTTCGTGTCGGGGCAGCTCCCCCTGGACCCCTCCACCGGGGAGATGCCCCCTGACGTCAAAGGGCAGGTCTCCAGATCCCTCGCCAACGTGAAGGCGATACTGGAAGCTGCGGGGACCGGCCTGGCCAAGGTTGTCAGGGTGGGAGTCTTCCTTACGGACTTGAAGGACTTCCAGGAGGCCAACGAGGTCTATGGGGAATTCTTCAAAGCGCCCTACCCCGCGCGGGTGACGGTTGAGGTGTCCGCCCTTCCGAGGGGGGCCAAGGTGGAGATAGACGCCGTGGCGGAGGCGTGAAGGGTAAAGGCCCGTAGTATTAGGCCGACGCGGGCGTTCCGTCCGCGTCGGCCGCCTCGGGACCGCAGGTTCCGGACCCTTTTTGCCTTTCCCAGTCCCGGGCCGTGAAGGCCACTCCTCCGGTCTCCCGTCGAGCCTGATTTTACGTCCCGCCTGGGGTGCCGTGTCCGCGCATCGCCTGAACTCCGGCCCGCGCGCGGGCTTGGGGGAGAATTATGCCTTTTGCGGGCCGGGACTCGTCCCGCATCTTCGCTCAGCGGAGGGCCGGTTCGAGCGGTGCCGGTCAGAGTGCAGACCGGGACGAGTCGGGCCGGTCAGAGTGCGGACCGGGACGAGTCGGCCGGGCAGAGTGCGGACTGGGACGAGTCGGGCCGGGCAGAGTGAGGCAAGGGTTGCCGAGGGAAGACGGGGCGGGAGCGGGCTAAGGCGTTGGCGTGAACGTTCTGCGCTAGATTTCTGGATGAATATCCGCAAGCGTTTTCCTTCGATCCTGCTGATTTAGTCTCCCGCGCTCGTTCCCGCCCTATAAGCTCCTGTCCATCAAGCCCCGAAAATCTCCCTCGCCCGCGCGGCTCCAAAGCACTCGTCCAGCCTCGCGAAACCTCGCAATGGTTTTCCAAACCTTCGCCATAAGGTTTTGGGCGAATTTCAATGCTTGCGAAGGGGGGGCGGAGGCGCCGGGGATCAGCTTGGTGCGGGAAAACGGACTCAGTCCGAAGCCGTTGGCTTACGGGCTAAGAGAAGCCAGCCTATGGGCGGGATTTCGGCGCGGCCGGGCGAACGCGCCAGAAACGCGCAACTTGCTGGGGCGCCGGAGACGGTCGGCCCTGCGGGAGCGAAAGAGACGCGCGAAACCTCTAGCGGACTGAAATGCATCATGAAGCTTGTGATTCGAGCGAATGTTGCCTGTGATTCGAGTTAATGCATATGGAAAAAAAGTATATACCATATAAAGTATAGGCTTTCGGCATTGTTTGAAAATGTTGGTTTCTGTGGCTTTTAAACCGGGCTGCTCCGACGGCGGGGGGGGAAGCTCCGCTCCTGGATGGCAGGGATTATGCTCGGACGGGGTTGCCCGGCCTCGCCCGGGGCGGGATGCCAGGCAAGCCGTCCCGGTAATGTCAATATTTTAGGGGCGCGTCATTTTCTGACATGAGCGGCGAAGCCTCGGGCGCAGGCCCAGCGGGCCCTCCGGGCGCCCCGGGAGAAACCCCGCAGACCTCCGGCGCGCCCCGGGGAAGCTCCTTGGGGTGGCAGGCAGACCGGTCCGCAGCTGTTTTTCAAGCGCTCTCCCGGGCGCCCGGGCGCTCCCAAAGAACCTCTCGGACCCTCTCGGACCGTCTCGGACCGTCTCGGAATGAGTCGGAAGCTCCCAAGCCTGGCCCGTAACCTCCGTGTCCTCACCGGTCGGAAACGGACTGCGGCTGGCCCGTAAAAGTCCGAGAAACGGGATTCCGCGGCTTTAGGGGGCGTTTGGCGGAAAGGGGGCCTGAAGGGCGGGGTACGGGGGAAAACATTAGAGGGCGCGGCGCGGGCGGAAAACGGCAAGGCGAACCGTGGTCTTTACAAGTTTCTGATTCGTCAATTTATAAGATATACGTAAATTGGGCTTCCGGGCAGGGGGGGCGGCTCCGCCGGGAAGGCTTCCACGGGGACTCCGAATGCACGGCCGGGACTCGGGACGGGGGAGTCAAAAAGGTAAATTCATAAGTGATTGCAGATACTTAGGCCTTGCGGAGGGAGGCCCGGTTAAGGAAGGCGGCCCCGTTTTGGGCGCCTCCCCGGCGGTACCGGCCCGAAACGCCCGGAACGGGCCGAATCGTAACGAGGAGTATTGATATGTTTGAATTGTCACTCCGAGTTGCTGTATCTGTAAACGGAATATTTGACAAAAGATTATTTTTGTGATGTAATCGCAAGACATCAAAGACCACTCGTGTGGCCTTGTCCCCTCGAGTCCCCCGTTCCGGCAGGAGCCCAGGCGCCCGCCCGGCCGCGGGGCGTCCCGGGGCAACCCTCCCCGCGCCTACGACGCGTCAAGCGCCTCCATGCCGCCCCGCGGCCCCCCCGGGCCAGCCGGGGGGGCCCGCGCCGCCGGCCCGGCCATCACCTTCCCATTAGGAGTACCCGTTTATGGGCAGTACATCTCCAAGCGGCCAGAGCGTTGATCTGGCCAAGCTCGAGCCGGTCTTCAAGAAGTACGAGGACATGGCGAAGGGCTCCCTCATCCCCGTGCTCCAGGCGGCCCAAGACGCCTACGGCTACCTGCCGCTCAAGGCATTGGACGCCATCTCCGCGAAGCTCCAGATCCCCATAAGCCAGATCTACGGCGTGGTCACCTTCTACGCCCAGTTCAGGCTGAACCCCAGGGGCAAGCACATAATCCGCTCCTGCCAGGGGACCGCCTGCCACGTCAGGAACTCGGCGAGGATCCTGGAGTCCTTGAAGGTAACCTTGGGCGTCAAGCCCGGCGGCACCACCGAGGACATGAAGTTCACGCTGGAGACCGTGGCCTGCTTCGGCGCCTGCAGCCTCGCGCCGGTCATGATGATAGACACCGACGCCCACGGCCGGCTCCGTCCGGACCGTATCCCGAAGATCCTCGACTCCTACTCCAACTGACCGGGGGGACAAAAAGATATGACCACCGAAAACCTGACGCGACTCAAGAACGCTGACGAGCTGGAGGCGATGAAAAACGCGGCCCTCCCGAAGCTCGCGATAAGGAAGGACCCCTCGGCGCCGATCTACGGGGGGATTACCCACCACGTGATGGTCTGTTGCGACACCGGCTGCACCGCGACCGGGGCGCGCAAGATCGTGGAGGCCTTCGAGAACGATCTGAAGGCGAAGGGCCTGGACAAGACGGTGGACGTGGTGGTCATCGGCTGTCACGGCTTCTGCGAGATGGGTCCGCTCATCGTGGTGTACCCGAAC
>JAIRZX010000225.1 GCA_031267005.1 Deltaproteobacteria bacterium | reverse complement strand
CGCCCGGCCGCGGCCTCGGGGGAAGGGATCGGTCCGCGGAAGGCGGTATCTGTTTCAGGCATGGCTTTCTCCGTAAACGGCTGGCGTAGTTGACGGCTGGCGTTCCCCCGCCCCGGAGGCGCCGGGGACGGCCGGGGAGGAGCCCGCTGGGCGCGGAAAAGTCCGCGTCCCGTTGAGTAGAGGGGGAGGGGAGTGCTGGCCGCCCGGCGTTGCCGGGCCGGCGCTCGGGGCCGACCTCCAATGAGGGGCCTCGTCACTCGTCCCCGCCCGGGCCTCCGGGACGGGCCTCCGCGTTCTCGGCGCCCGCGTAAGGGCGCCCGCGCCGAGGCGCCGGCTTAGAGTCGCCCGAATCCAAACTTCCGCGTATTAGGCGTCCGGAAAAGGGCGTCCGCGCGAAGGCGTCCGAGAAAGGGCGTCCGCGCGAAAGCGCCTGAGAAAGGGCGTCCGCGCGAAAGCGGTCGAGCGAAGGCGTCCCCCGGAACGTTTCCGAGCGGAGGCGCCCGGTCCGAAGGGCAACCCGGGATACGGGCAACCCGGGATGCGGGCAACCCGGGATACGGGCAACCCGGGATACGGGGATACGGGGATAAGGGCTGAATCGGAAGCTCCGGCGTAGAATAGCCGGCGGGTCAGTTCATGTTGACGGTCAGGTAGGTCTCCCTGCCGGCCTCGGCGAACACCGCGCCCAGCACCTCGTCCTCGGGGTGGTGCTCCATGGCCTTCTGGGCGAACTCCAGCGCCTCGGCGGCGGCGCCGCGGTTCAGGAGTATGCCGCACAGGCTGCGGGCGCACTCCAGATCCGAAGGGTCGGCGTTGAAGGCCGTGAGGTAGAACTCGAAGGCGGTCCAGACCGCTGGGTCGTGCTGGCCCCTCGAGAAGCCCGGGCAGACGTCCTCGCCCGAGTCCAGGAGCTTTTTCGCGACCAGCTTCGCTGCGGGGAAGCTCAGCGAGTCCAGCGTGAGCTTGGGGAAGTCCCCGACGCCCGTGAAGCGGGAGAGCCATTCGGACGCGGCCGAGGTGTCCTGGCTGGCCAAGCTGAGCATCCCCATGCCTAAGGCGCCCCTGATTTCCCCTGCCTCCCAGGCGCGGGACAGGTAGGCCTTGGCGTCCTCCGGCTTCTTCTTGAGCCTTTGGATGTGGCCCAGCATGAAGAGCCCCGCCGGGGAGAGCTCGCCCCTGGAGTCCGCGTCCCGGAAGAGCTTCTCGGCGCGCACGAGCCTTTTCTGGCCGTCCTCGCGGGGCCACCTCAAGGCGGTGAGGAAGAGGAAGCGCCCCTCCTCGTCCGCGGCGGCCTTGCCGGAGAGCGCGGTTCCGGGATTGACGCCCTGGACGGCGGAAAGGAAGCTCTCCGCGCGGTTCACCACGTCGTGGAAGCTTTGGACCTTTTCTGAGGCGCGCTTCGCCACGCGCTTCCTCAGCTTCTCGTCGCCCAGCCAGTTCTCGGCGGCGTCCAGGAGCTCCGGCGGGTCGAACCAGGCGAATTCCTCGCCCGGGGTGAACAGCTCGCCCAGATCGCCCCCGGCCTTCTCGGTGAACAGCACCGCCCCGGAGGCCATGGCCTCCAGCATGCGCATGGTGACCCCCGGGAAGAGGTTCTCATTCAACGCGAGCTTGGACTGGCGGTAGAGCTGCCCGGACTCGCCGGGGCCCACCCAGCCGTCCCCGCGGGAACCGGCGGTCTTCACCGAGTAGCGCTGGGAGATGAGGTTCATGAGCCTGGCCCTCTTGGGCCTCCTGCCCTCGTCCAGGACCCCCACGAAGCCGAAGTCGTAGAGCTTGCCTTCGCCCTCGCCCTCGCCCGACGAGGGAAGGTAGCTCTTGGCGTCCACGCCCACGGGGAGCCAGCCCGCCTTTACGCCGATCTGGGAGAGCTCGTCCGCGCAGGGCTTCTGGTCCGCGAAGACGTAGTCGAAGAGCCTGGCGAAATGCCTCTGCCACCAGAGGTTGATGGGCGTGTCCACCGCGTAGTAGACCCTCGGCACGCCGTGGAGGTCGGCTATGCCCTCCGGCCAGCCGTGGACGCCCAGGTGGTCGGTGTACACGATGAGATCCGGGCGGTCGCGGAGGTTGTTGAAGAGGGCGTCCACGGGGTAGCCTTCCTGGTGCGGCGGGGCGAGGACCGTGTGCCCGAGCTTGTGGAAGGCGTCGTGGAAGTACTCGCTGCCGAGGCATAGGATGAGCATGTCTGTCTCCTTAGCGTCTGTCCGCCCGGAGGGTTCGCAACGGGTCCTGCGGGGGCGGTGATGGCGGCCCGGGGGCTTGGCGTTTGGGGCGCCGGCGGCCCCGAGAGCCCTGGCGGCCCTCGCCGCCGCGCCGTCCCCGGCCCGAATGGCGGCCGGGGACGGCTTGCCGGCCGCCCCGGCGGGGGGCGGCCCTGTCGAAAGTCTTCGCGTGTCGGAGCGCGGGCCGGATCCGGCGCGGAGGCCGGAGGGGGCCAGGGGCGCCTTCCGCCCCGCTTCGGGGCCCGCGCGGCGGAAGCCGGAGCCTTGGGCTCCCCGGCATCTTCAGTTGCCTTGGATTCTTTCGGATTCCCCGGCGGCTTCGGATTCATTGGATGCTTAAGGTTTCCGCGTCTGCCAGGATTCCTTGGCTTTCTCGGCCTTGGGGGTTTCAGCCCGCTGGGGGCCGCCCCCGGGAAATTCCTGCCGGAGGCCCTCCGCCGTCTCCAGGCTTTGCATCTTCCGTGCCGGCCCTCCCGGCGCCGGGGCCTCTGCCCGGGCCGGAGGGCTTGCGGCCGCGCGCGCGGCGGGCGGGGGGCGCCGCGGCGGCCAGGGGTTTTAAGCCGCTGTCCATGAGCCCGCGGCACAACGCGCAGGACGGGTGGAGGGGGCCGCCGCGGACCCTTGCGAGCGCAGAGGCGTGGGAGTGCCAGGCCTCCTCAACGGTGCCGCCCGACATGCTCCCGGCCGGGCTTAGCCTCCCGTAGTCGGAACAGCAGGGGAAGAGCCCGCCGTCGGCGTACAGGCACATCCGCGCGAAGGGCTCGGAGCACCAATGGGCGGCGGCGGCGCCGGCCGGGGCGCCCGGAAGGGCGCCGGATGCCGGAATGGGGCCGGATGCCGGAAGGGCGCCGGATGCCGGAATGGGGCCGGAGGCCGGAAGGGCGCCGGATGCCGCCGTGCCGGCCGCGGAAGCCGCCAGGCCCGCGAGCCCCCCGGCGGAGGCAAGCCGTCCCCTCTCCACTACGGGGGAGTAGCTCTGGAAGGTCAGGTAGTCGGCGTAAGGGGAAAATCTTTCCCGGAAGCGTTTCCGCTCCGTCTCGGCGCCCTCGCGGTCGACGAAGCTCAGCCTTATGAGCGGGAGGCGCCGGCGCCTCGTTTTCCGTTCGAAGAGGAAATTGAGGAGGTTGTGCTCCAGCCGCCAGAGTTCGCCCCCGGGCCTCGCCAGGCGGTAGCCCTCCTCCGTTCCCGCGTCCACAGAGATCATGAGCCTGGTGAGCCCGGCCTCCATGATCTTCCTGCCCGCGTCCTCGTCCAGGAGCTGGCCGTTGGTGATGAGCGATATGTCTTTGATACCCCGCCCGGCGGCCTCCTGGACCCACAGCCAGGGGGAGTCGATCAGGAGCGGCTCGCCCGTCACGCCGATCCTCACGGAGCTTAACCCCTTGGGGACCCCCTCCTCGAGCGCCCTCGCGTACAGGGCCGGGTCGAGGTCCAGGCCCATGCCGGGGTAGCCCGCGCCCCCCGCCCCGGCGGGGCAGATGGGGCAGCGGAGCTGGCAGCGGGTGGTAACGTCAACGTCCAGATGGAGGGGGAAGGGGGGGAGTTCCCCGGCCTCCGCCCTCCGGAATGCCTCGCGGTATTTCTTGAACCCGTAGCCGAGCTCGGACGCGAGAATTTCGTCCGGGTCCCCCCTGACCTTCTCCAAGGCGGTTCTGGCGATTCTCTGTGCCGGGTTCCTCATGGGTTAGGGCTTGTCCTCCTCCGGTTCCGGCCGAGGCGCCGGGCGGTGACGGGGCTCTCGGGCGGGACTTACGGCCGTGCTTGCGGGCGTCCCGGCTTGCGGGCGTCCCGGCCGCCGGCCGCTGGCGTTAAGCGGCCGCCGCCGCTACTACAGCAAGACAGGCGCCAAGATACTCTTGAAAGGCGGCGCTGTCTGCCTCACCCGGTCCCGGAGCGCCGGGTGCGGAAACGCTCGGTCATCGCCAGGAGCAGTCCGCAGGAAAGACAGCCACGCCCGCGGCGGGCGTGAGGAAGGGCATTGGCTTTCCCTTAACCGGCGCTGAAAGCCACGCTCGGGCCGGGCGGTAGGTCGCGTTCGGTAAGCGCGGGAAGCCTCGCTCGGGCCGGGCGGGAGGTCGCGGGAGAAAGCAGGGAAGAATTTGCCGCTCCCCGCGCTGAGGGAGACCGGGGCGGGAGGGGAAGGATGCGGGCTGCCGAGCGCGGAGGGAGGGTTCAAGGCGGCCGGGAGATTTCGCGGAGGCGCCTGCGGCACGGCCGCGAGCGAGCCCCCAGGCGCCTCCAGGCGTGCCGGGGCGTCCTGGCGAACCCTTGAAACCGCTGGCGGCGTTTGCCGCGGAGGCGTTCCCAGTTTCTGAGGCGCCTTATTCCGGGACGGTTCCCGCGGGCCTCCGCCCGGCGGGAAAGGCGTCTTTCGTCCGCGGGGGCACACTGAAGGGCGGTTGCTGGCTTAAGGCAGTCGCCCAATTAATAAGGTAGCGGGCCGGTTCTAAGGCCGCAGGCCGCCGCCCCGTCGCCCGGAGCGCCGGGGAGCGGCGAGAAGCTGGGGGGGCAGCCCGCGACATAGCGAAGAATCGAGCTGACGACTGTTGCAGAGCGGATACGCGGCGTGGGGACTGCAACGGAGAGGGGACGGGCGGGGGGGGGGCGCAACTGAGCGGGGCCGCGAGGAGCCGCTGGAACGCGCGGCGCTCCGGGAGGCGCCGCTTTGCTCCGCAAGGCGAATATGTTAGCGATCGAGGCATGCGTTGTCGCGGAGGCGTCCCGGCATCGTCGGAATGAGCGGTTAGGCTTAAGGTTTAGCTCGAGCGGTTTGCAGGGAATGGCGGAAAATTTTCCAGGAAAGTTCTTGGGGGGCTTGTACCGTTGCAGGGCGAAAAGGCAGGGTAATGGCGGGAAATTTGTCTTTTTTTCGGGTTACGGATTGGCTTGCGTCTTGCAATACGTTTCCCTCGACATCGGGATCCCCCCTTCCGGAGGATCCGGGCCAGGATTCCTTCGAGCCCCGCCTTAGACGGGAGCGGCTGTCGGGACTGGCCACAGCCACGAAAGCGGAGCGGTACTGCATGTTCGACGTGACGCCCTGCGGCCAGATGAGCCGCGAATTCCAGGCCCTGTGGACGCTGGCCGCCTCCTACGTGGAGAGGCTGGGGGAGGGCGGGCTTGTCTGGTTCAAGGGGAAGCTGTCCACCCCCCTTTACGAGCATTTCTCGTTCAGGCTCGGAAACCAGCTCTTCTTCGTAAGGCTGGAGGACTCGGAAGGCAGGCTCACGGCCCCCGGGTCCATGGCGGGGCTGCTCGAGATCTCCGAGGCCTGCGCCGGCGTGCCGCTCTTGATGCCCATGCGCAACCAGGGCGGCATCTGGCTTCCGTCCGTGCCGGGCTGGGGGCTGGTGGACGCCAGGACCCGCGAGCCGGTGGACCCCAAAAGGCTCTTGACGTCCGAGAGGATCCCCTTGACCGACTGGGAGCTCCACGACGCCGCCGTGAAGGCCGTGACGAGATCGCTGGGAGGCCGGAAGATCCTAAACACGAGTTCGCACCCGTCCATAAGCCCGTCCGTATGGTACCGCGGCGAGACCGGAGCCGAGTGGGTCATGGTGAGGGCAGCCAGGCATCCGGACGCGGACGCGCAGCCGCCGGGCAACTGGGCGCAGATCCGCGAGGCCTGCGCCGAACGCGGGTCGGGCAACGGCTATTTCGCGGTGGCGGTCTTCGCGGCCCGCGACCCGGAGACGGGCGCCGCGTCCGAGACGCTCGCTTTGTGCCGCGGCGACGATCCGGTCGTGAGGCTCCTTCAGGCGCCGGTGTACCTTAAGCCCGCTCCCCCCGAAGAGGAGGCGCTGGCGCCTTCCCCGGCGGAGGCGGAGGGGCGCGCTGAGGCCATGCGGGCCGTGTAGGGAAGGACGAGGCTGGCATAGGGGCGGCGAAGACGGGAGCCGCCAGAGTGGCGGACGGCCGGGCTCCGGAGCTTGCGATCCGTGGGCGAAACTCGCGGCAAGGCGTTTTTCGGCTTCCCGCGAAACTGGGCGGGGCGGAGCTTTCCGCGACAAGGGGCAGAGCTATCCGCGGCACGCAGCTGAACGCTCCGCGACTCGGGACAGACCATTCTCCATCGCGTAGCATAACTCTGTGCGAGGATAAACAGCGCTCTGTGTGATGCGTATCAGAAGTTTTGCAAGTCGCGGTAGAGTTCTGCGTCACGCGTATCATAAGTATGCCTAAAGAATAGAATAAATCTGAAGAACGCGTAACGGCTCTGACAGAACTGAACGGAAGGAAAACGCTGGAGTTTTTTTGATGGCGAAGCGCGCAGAATAAGTTATTATTTCGGGGTCCTCTGTCGTCACAGTTGACGGCCCCGGTCTTCCGGTTTTTTCCAGCATGGCCGTCCGCAGACGGAAGGACGGGGGGAAGCTGGGCCGAAATTGGCTGTCGTTAGGCCTCGGAAGCGAAAATGTTAATCAGGAATCACTGTTCCTGAATTATCTCTTTCCGACTCGCCAGACCTGAGAGAAAATGAAATAATTATCAAGAAATATTAAGAGAAAAATAACTTCACATGATGATAATTAATTAATAACCTCATACGGTTCGAATTGCCACCGGGAATTACAGATGATTGTGTAAGAGTATTCTATAAGTGAGGAGCAAGTTAACGCAATAGTATTTTGCTGATATGGAAAAATTACGTGGTAACAGTATGTCATATGTCATATGTCATATGTCATATGCCATAATATGTAACCTTAATTTTTGAATGAATCCCTTAGCGGAGAACAACGGATATTTAGGACATCGGCGCGTTTTAGCGTTATGGGGCTGTTTTCACTCCTCCCTGTTGTTGCAATATCTGGATATGTCTCAGGATAATTTTTTATGTGGATAAAATTTTAGCTAAACATTGTCGCAATAATATTTATATCGCAATTTATAGTGCTTGAAAGATACATTAAATAAATATTTTGGCGGTCTGGTTTGTTTAGGCCGATTTCCCATCCTTCTGTCAGCGCTAACGATCGGATAAACTCTCGTTGGGCCCGTCCGTTGCCCTCACGGAACGGATGAAGAAAATTAACTGTATCCAATATTTTGGCCAGTTTTGTTGACAGATTTTCCTTGCTGGAATCAGCGATTGACGTGTATTCAGATAGCTGAGTGTTTATATAACCTATTGCGTTGGCGAAGTGGGATACTGGAAAAAATTTTCTTCCGGCTTTGCTGAATTCTACTTTTCGCGCTTCTCCCGTCCAATCATATACGTCCTGAAACAGATACTTATGAATAGCGAATAGCGAATAGCGAATAGCGAATAGCGAATAGCGAATAGCGAATAGCGAATAGCGAATAGCGAATAGCGAATAGCGAATAGCGAATAGCGAA
This sequence comes from Deltaproteobacteria bacterium, assembly GCA_031267005.1. Classification (GTDB taxonomy): domain Bacteria; phylum Desulfobacterota; class Desulfarculia; order Adiutricales; family Adiutricaceae; genus JAIRZX01. Next base: position 17 of record JAIRZX010000225.1, on the reverse strand, counting down.
TAGCGAATAGCGAATAG
>JAIRZX010000188.1 GCA_031267005.1 Deltaproteobacteria bacterium | reverse complement strand
GCGCGGGGGGCGGGGGGCCGTAGCCGGGGCCTGGAGGGGGAGGGCCGTAGCCGGGGGCCGGGGGGCCGTAGCCCTGGGGGGGCGCGCCGTAGGGGGCGGTGGCCTGGGGGTAACCGCCGCCGTAGGCAAGCCCGTCCACGGGGGGGCCGTAGCGGTTGGGGCCGAGGGTGCCGCCCATGCAGCACAGGATCAGGGGGATGAAGGATATGATGAGCCCGGTCAGGATAAGCCACCCGGACATGTCCGCGTCGTGGAGGCGGCGGACGGTCAAGGCCAGGTTCGGTATGATGAGAACCAGACACAACAAGCCGAGGGCGATCAGCAGGACGACCGCCAGGATCGGCCCGATGGTCGGGATTAACATGAAGATGACGGCGCCGATCCCCAAAATGCACTCAAGGACGAGCACGGCGAGGACAAACATCCAATAGTCCCTGCGGGACATCCTGCCGTCGAATAGCCCACGCCCCGGGCCGTAGCGCCCGGTCATCGCGCCGTAGCAGGCCGCGACGAGGTCGTAGATGTTGTGCTTGAAAAAACCGATAATCGAATCCATAGAGGTTACTCCCAGGCCCTCGTCAGGCCTTGTCCAGGGAACGGCGGGGCCGCCCGCCGGGGGTTTAGGGGCCGTCTTCGGGCGCCAAGGGTCCCGGCTGGCCGAAGCAGGGCGGAAGGCCGCGGCCCTGAGGCGGAGGGCCGCAGCCCTGAGGCGGCGCCCCGAAAGCGCCTGATGCCCCGAACGCCTGGCCGCTCGCGGGCGGGAGATCGGGGAAATTGGTGACGGGCTGGGGACCGAAGCGGTTGTGCCCCCGGGTTCCTCCTAAGGCCAGGAGGAGGCAGCCGGCAAAGACCGCGCACAGGAGCAACCACCACCCTGACATGTCCGCGTCGTGGAGGCGCCTCACGGCCAGGACCAGGTTAGGGAAGGCCAGAAGCAGATCGGCCAGGAAGAGGGCAGCGAGAAGGGCGCGGCAGACGAACGGCCCCGCCGAGGGGATCAGGATGAGAAAGGCGGCCGCCAAGGCCGCTATGAGGTTGAAGAGGATCTGGGCGAGGAGGAACATCCAATAGTCGCGCCTGGTGGTCCTGCCGCCGAAGAGCCTGTAGCACTCGACCGCGAGATCGAACAGGTTCAGCTTGAAAAACGAGACTGCTGCGCCCATTGAAGACGGCTCCGGAGCGCGGCTTTACGGCCCCCCCTCGCCTCCTTGCCGAAACGGGGAGGGGGCGGGCGGAATCGAAGGCGCCGCAAGAATAGATCCTCGGGTGAGATTTAAACTAAAGATCCCTTCCGTGTCAAGCGGCGATCGAGCGCGGGGGTTGCGGCCCCCCAAGCTTATAGGGTTGCGCTTGCGTCCGCTCCACCCATAATCTGGTATGCGCCGGAACCTTCAGGGCATTTCGGACGCTTCGGGGACTTTCCTCCCGCGCCTCTCTCTTCCGAAGGGCTTTCCCGTAAGGCGCCTTCCTTGCATGGCAAATTCCCGGGCAAGCTCCTGGCGGCCCTCGGGCGGCCGTGGTAAGATCCCTTCCGCCGAAGCGACCGCCTTCTCCCGCTTTTCCTGGCATTTTAAGCCGAAACCCCTTGAACGTTACTTAGCGCCCGGAGCCCCGCCCGGCCCTTGCGGCCCTCAAGGCGCCTCCGCCCCCCACCTTTTTCCGTCTGCTCCTTAGCTCTGTCGCGCATCCCCGCCCGGCTCGGCCTTCAGCCCTCCGCCCCCCCGGCCGCGGCCTCCCCGCCGGGCACCCCCTCCGAGGCCCCCGCTAGCGGCCGGGCCTTCAGCCCTCCGCCCCCCCGGCCGCGGCCTCCCCGCCGGGCACCCCATCCGAGGCCCCCGCTAGCGGCCGGGCCTTTTTCCCGCCGCTCGCCCATCCGCAGCGCCCTCGCCGTCAAGCCTGCGGATCCGGGAATAATTTGCCGATACGGTAATTGGCGGGCCTGTCCTTTATTTTGCCCGGCGCTGCCGCGCCGCGCCCGCGTCGCCTGAAAGGGGGCGGAAGCGCCTGATGTGCGCCGAAGAGAAAAAACCGTTCCTCTCTCCCTTCGACTTCATAAGGATAGCGAGAAGCGCGTCCCTCTCGGTCCTCCGGACCGCCAGGGGAGCCGCCCCGCCCTTGCCGCGGGCGCTTGAGCTGGAGGACCGCACCCTGGGCGAGGCGGGGCTCACCGGCTACATCCCCGCGATCCACGCGGCTCTCGCCGAGCTTCTCGATCTGGGCGGGGGGGAACTGGCCCCGCCGGATCCTTCGTCCACCTTCGCTGCCTGGTCCGAGAGCCTGGCGAAGGCCTTCAACGCCAAGAAGCCCCCGGCATTGGCCTTTTCCGACCGGGACGCCCTGGGCGCCCCCCGGAGGACGGTCCATACCGCGGCGATGCTGGCCGAAGAGGCGGACTCGGCCTCTTTCCTTTTCTCCGGTAGGCGCAGGGTGCTCTCGACCGTGCCGCTCATCCATTCCTTCGGCTTCGTGTTCGGGCTTCTGATCCCCCGCCGCCTCCGCATCCCCTCCGCGGACGTGCCCCCCAGCCCGACCCTCTCCGGACGCCCCCTCCAGAAAGGCGATCTGGCGGTCCTCTTCCCCCAGCTCTTAAAGCTCCTGTCCGTAGCCCCGCCTCCGGACGCCGCCCTCCTCTGCTCCAGCTCGCCCCCCCTTGAGGGCAGGTATTTCCGCACGGCCCGCACGGCCGGCTACCTCTCCCTGGCCGAAATCTACGGCACCTCCCTCACCGGCGCCCTGGGCTGGCGCAAGAGCGGGGAGCCCTACGAACTCTTCGGCCACTTCCAGCGCCAGGGGGAGAAGTCCATCTTAAGGCCCAGCACGGGCGCCATCCTCGCCTCCAACCGCCTCCTGTGGCGCAGGGAACGGCACTTCAGCCGTTTCGGAAGCGAGGACGAGGACAAGCAGCCGTAGCGGCCGCAAGGAGGCGCGAAACAAGAGCCGAAGCGTGAGGCGCGGCGCTTCGGGCCTGAAGCGGCCTCAAACGAGCCTTCTCGCCGGCCGTCCTGCCCCCCTCCTCATCCCTCATGCCGTTGCGGCTGATCCGCCCCTCCGGACCGCCGGCCTCTTAAGTCCTTCCGATTGCCCTCCCTCCGGACCGCCGGCCTCTTAAGTCCTTCCGATTGCCCTCCCTCCGGACCGCCGGCCTCTTAAGTCCTTCCGATTGCCCCGCCCTCCGGACCGCCGGCCTTTTTAGTCCCTCCGATTGCCCCGCCCTCCGGACCGCCGGCCTTTTTAGTCCCTCCGATTGCCCCGCCCTCCGGACCGCCGGCCTTTTTAGTCCCTCCGATTGCCCCG
>JAIRZX010000168.1 GCA_031267005.1 Deltaproteobacteria bacterium | reverse complement strand
GCATAGCCGACGCCAACAGGTCCAAGAACGTGCTCCTCGCCTGTTGCGGGGAAGCGGATCTGAACAAGAGGCTTTTGGCCCTCTTCCGCCAGGCCCGGACCTCCCTGCAGGAGGGCGGGAGCAACGTCCTCTTCCTGGCCATTGGCTTCCTCGCCTGGACGGACGGGCCGAAGGAGCGCCAGGCGCCTTTGATCCTGGTGCCGGTAGCGCTCTCCCGGGGGACGGCCGGGAGCCGGTTCCGGCTCGAGGCGCTGGACGACGAGCCCCGCTTCAACCTGACCCTGATCGAGATGCTCCGGACGCGGCACTCCATAGGGGCCCTGGACGCCATGGCGGCGGATCTCCCGCGCGACGACAAGGGGCTGGACGTGGCCCTGATCCTGGACGCGGCCTCCTCGGCGGTCTCCGGGCTCGCGGGCTGGAAGGTCACCCAGCGGGCCACCCTGGGGCTGTTCAGCTTCGCCAAGCACCTGATGTGGAAGGATCTGGCCGACATCGAGGCCGCCGGCCGCGACCGCTCGAGCGAGGTGCTGAACCTCTTAATAAACCGCGTCCCGCTCCCCGAGGCGCCCGCGCCCTTCGCGGCCCCCGGCGAGCTCGACGACCGCCTTATGCCCGCCGACGAGTTCCTTCCCCTCCGGGCCGACTCCTCACAGCTCGCCGCTGTCGTCCGCGCGGCATCGGGGGGCTCCTTCGTGCTCATCGGCCCGCCCGGCACGGGCAAGAGCCAGACCATCGCGAACCTGGTGGCCCAGTGCGTGGCCGAGGGCAAGACGGTGCTGTTCGTGGCCGAGAAGGCCGCCGCCTTGAACGTCGTGCACCGCCGCCTCCAGGCCCAGGGGCTGGGGGGGTTCTGCCTGGAACTGCATTCCAACCGCACCGACAAGCTGGCGGTCGTGAAGCGCCTCCACGAGGAGGCCGCCTCGCAGCCGGCCCGGGACACGGGCGGCTGGGCATTGGACTCGAAAGGCATCGAGAAGGCCCGCGGGGCGCTCAACGCCTACGCCCGCGCCGTCCACCGCCAGGCGCCTTCGGGCATGACCGCCTTCTCGGCCTTGGGGGGCCTCCTTACGCGCTGGGGGCAGCCTGACTCGGAGCTGGGGCCGCCCGCCGACGGGCGGGGGTTGCTCGCCCTGGAGAGGGGGGCGGTGGAGGCCATGCTCGAGGCGGCCGGAAGGCTGGGCGCGCTGGGCCGCGCCTCCCGGGGCAAGGGGAGCCTCATGCGCTACCTGGGGGCGCCCGGATGGAGCCCGGAATGGGAGGAGGGCGTCTGCGCGTCCGCGGCGAGGCTTACGGCGGCGGCGGAAAGGCTCCGGGGCTTCGAGGCCGGGCTGGGGCCGCTTTCCCCGCCGGGCGTGGCGCTCTCCCCGCTCGCTCTCTCAGGCCCGTTGTTCGGGCTCGCGGCCTTCCTGCCCGCCGCGGAGGGCGGGGCGCTGTCCTTCGTCTCCCAAGGGGCCGCTTCCCCGGAGCGGGCGCGCCTGGCCGAGGCCGCGAGGCTCCTCGCGGAGGCCTCCGCCGCGATGGCCGCCTTCCGCGGGGACGGTGCGGGAGAGGCCGCCGGCTTGGCCGGCGCGCTGGACGCTCTAGCCCCGCTCGCCCCGGACGTTCTCTCGCGCGGCGGCTTCGATTTGGCGTCGGTGGACCGCGCGTCCGTGGATTTCCTGCTGAGGGAGGCGCTGGAGCGCCCGGATCTGGCGCGGCCGGCCTGGACCCTCGTGGCGTCCGGGGGAGCGGGCGCGGTTGCGGCCGAGGCGTCAAGGGCGCTCGCGCTCTTAAGCGAATACGGTGGCGCGGCGGCCGCGCTCGAGGGTAGCTACGACATGGACAGGGCGCTCGCGCTGGACCTGGCGGGGCTCGCGGCGCTGTGGGACTCCGCGGGGAAGGCCTTCTTCGTCACGGCGTACCTGCGCCGCCGCAAGGTCCGCAAGGCGCTGGCCGCGGCCATGACCGGCCAGGGGGGGCCCGCGCCCTCGCGGCCCCGCGAAGAGATAGCGGCGCTCTCGAAAGCCGGCCGGGCATCGGCGGCGCTTGGCGCCCTCCCGGCTTTGGGGGCGCTGGCGCTCGCGCCCGGGGGAACGGCCGCGTTTAAAGGCCGGCTTACGGACCCGGCCGATTTCTCTCGCTTCAGCGGCGCGCTCGCCCGCATGGCGGCGGCCAAGCCCGCCCTGGACGCCTGCGCCCGGGCGATGGCCGAGGCCGCCCTGAAGATAAAGGGGGTATTGGCCGAGGCGGACGGCGTGGAAGCCGTGATGCGCTCAGTCCCGCCCGGCGGCGACTGGGCCGGAATGATGTCCAAGGCCGCCGGGCTCATGCTGGAGGGCCGGACGCCTTACGGGGCGGCGGCGGAAAGGGCTTCCGGCGTGCCGGGCGGGCCGGGCCCGTCCGGGGAGGCCGGGCGCTCCGGGGCATCGGACGGCCCGGGGCGGCCCTGGGCCGCTCGGGTGGCGCGAGCCGCGCTCGACGCGGACTCCTTCAAAGCCGAGGCGGCGGCCTTCATGGGGCTCTTGGGCTGGCGGGGTGATTTGGGCCGGTTAAGTTTCGGCGAAGCGGAACGCGCGGCGTGGGACGCGCTGGCGTACCGCGATTCCTTAAACGCGTGCGTCCAGTACGCGCGGCTCAAGAAGGACGCCGATGCCCTCGGCCTGGGGCCCTTCGCTGAGGCGCTGGAGAAGGGCGAGGTGCCCGAGGGGGAAGAGCGGGAGGCGCTGTGGCGCTCGATTTGCTCGCGTTTCGTCTACCAGGCCGTAAACGCCGACGCCAAGGCGCTTGGCACGACGGCCGCCGACCGCGGGCACCAGCTGGGCCTGCTCCGCAAGCACTACGAAGCCAAGCTCGCGGGCGCCGTGGCCCACGTGAGGGCCCTGCGGCGCGGCCCGGGATTCGCCGACGGGCTGCCCAAAAGCGAGCTGAGGCTCCTCGAAAAGGAGTTCGGCAAGAAGCGCAGGCACCTGCCGGTCAGGAGGCTCCTCGCGTCCCTGCCCGAGCTGGTGCCAGCGTTAACGCCCTGCCTCCTCATGAGCCCGCAGTCGGTGTCGCAGTACCTCCCGGCCGACGGCGAGCCCTTCGACCTCGTGGTCTTCGACGAGGCCTCCCAGATACCCTCGGCGGACGCGGTGGGGGCCTTGGCCCGCGGGAGGAGGGCCGTGGTCGTGGGCGACCCCAAGCAGCTACCGCCCACGGACTTCTTCCAGAAGAGGGTGGAGGCGGACGAGGACTCCGACGAGGGCGACGAGGAGCCCCTGGAGAGCATCCTGGACGACTGCCTGGCCGCCGGCTTCCCGAAGGTGAGCCTGGGCTGGCACTACCGCTCCCGCTCAGAGAGCCTAATCTCCTTTTCCAACGGCCGCTACTACGGGGGCGGGCTCGTGACCTTCCCCTCCCCGGACGCCTCGGGCCAGGCCGTGAGCTTCGTTAAGGTGGACGGGGCCTACGAACGCGGCCAGGGCCGCACCAGGACCAACCCCCCGGAGGCCGAGGCGGCGGCGGCCGAGGCGCTGAGGCTCCTGCGCTCACCAGCCTCGCGGGAGGCGGGCTTCTCGGTCGCCGTGGTGACCTTCAACCAGCCCCAGCAGGAGCTCATAGAGAACATCCTGGAACGCGAGCGGCTGGCGGACCCGAGCCTGGAGCCCTTTTTCGACGACGCGCTGGAGGAGCCCGTGATCGTCAAGAACCTGGAGAACATCCAGGGGGACGAGCGCGGGCACGTCATCTTCTCCGTCGGCTACGGCCCGGACGCCAAGGGCAAGATGAGCTTAAACTTCGGGCCCCTGAACAAGCCCGGCGGGGAAAGGCGGCTCAACGTCGCCATCACCAGGGCCAGGCTGGGCGTGAAGGTCTTCGCGTCGTTTTACCCGGACGCCATCCCGGAAGGTGAGCGCGTCGCCAAGGGGGTGGCGGATCTCCGCGACTTCATGCGCTACGCCGCCAGGGGCGGCGCCGCCGCGCGGGGGCCGGGGGCCGGCCCCGCCCCTTCCGAGTTCGCGGGCTGGGTGGCGGGCGGCCTGAGGGGCCGCGGATGGAAGGTGGACTGTTGCCTCGGCGCCTCCGGCTTCAAGATGGACATGGCGGTCATAGACCCCTCGGACCCCTCGCGCTACCTGGCCGGGGTCGAGTGCGACGGCGAGTCCTTCCGGGACGCCGCCACCGCGGTCGACCGCGAGATCCTCCGGGGCGAGGTGCTCGCGGGCCTCGGCTGGAAGATAATCCGGATCTGGTCCATGGAGTGGTGGAAGCAGTCGGGGATATCCGAGGCCGAGGCCAGGCTGGACTCCCTGGACGCCGAGCTCAGGGGGCTCCTGAAGTGACGGCTGTCCGGCGGCTTTCCGGTTGCGGTCGCGTTTCGGCAAAGCGTGCCTCGTCCGGGGGAGGGAACGCGGTGGGCTTTGGCCGTGCCCTGCGGGAAGGCTGGGAACGGTTGATTCCACTGCGGAAAGTCTCCCATCTCATTCACCCTCATTGGCACCAAGAGAGAGGCGGCAAACCAACCGCCAACGGCTTTTTTGATTCTAAATTTAGAACCTTGATATTTTTCAAATATTTTATTCAATGGTTCCCTAAAAGCCTCAAAAAGGCTTAAAGTGGCTTAAAATAGTTCTAAAAGAATCAATAGGAATTATATAATTAAAAAGATGCATTTTAAGTCTTTAAGTGTTGACATGTTATATCTCTGCTGTTAATATACCTCCATATTCCGTTAACCATTGGGATGGAGGCAAAAAAGCATGGCTGGCCACTTCAAGGACAGGCGAACCGAAACGAAACGCTACCCGGCATGAGCCGTTTCGACGACCCTTCGAGGGCGGGACAGTACGAAGAGTTCAAGAAAACCCCTTTCTTCGACATCCGTGAGTTCGTGCTCCCCCCGCTCTCCAGTCTGGCGCCGGA
>JAIRZX010000159.1 GCA_031267005.1 Deltaproteobacteria bacterium | reverse complement strand
AGATAGGGGACACTTTAACAGGGGGGGGAGCTTGGGCCGGGCGTAAGTGGGGCCGCGGCAGTGGAGCCGGTCCTGGGCCAGGCGGGAGGGGGTCCAGGGGCAGGGGGGAGGCAGCCCGCGAGCTGAGGGGCAGGGAGGTGGTCGTCGACCATGCGCAGTGTAGCAACATAAAATCAGGGGATTACAGATTATTGGGTATAATCTGGGTGTTGCTAAACTTGGGCCTGTGACGCTCTGAGCCTGAACTGTCCAGCCGGCCGAATCTTCTCATCAGTTGGGTTCCCCTGTGATCCTGGCGGCCTCCCCAAGCCGTTCCCTCTGGCCGATGCCCTTTCCCCCGGACGCGCTGAATTCCCCGCAGATCCGAATATTTCATGGGCAGGCGCGGAGCTCGATATGAAGCCGCCCTTGAAGCCATATGCACCCGAAGCTGGAACCTGGGGCACCCGTGTTTGTGTTCTGGAGGTCATAGTCATGGCCAGGGGTTAGCTTGCCCTTTTCCTGTATATGATATAAAATTCTGTAAAAGATATCCAGCACACACAGAACGCAGTAAGGATGTGACAGGGCAGTTGAACGAGATAGACCGGAACAGGCGCTTGTTACGCGATAAGTGTAGGTTGATGCCTCACCAGATCACTAATTGCGACCACATTTTCGCATCACCAACACCTTCGCTTCGAACGCCTTTGAAGGGAACCGGCTCACGGTTATGGAAACGAAACTGGTACTGGAGGACGGAATTACTGCCGGAAAGAAGAGATTGGACGATCATCTGGAGACCGTCTCGCACGGGAAGGCGTTCGACCTGATGCTGGAGCTCGCCAGGGGAAACACGTTGGATACGATTTCAAAAAAACTGTTGCTCATCGCTTCAGATCGTATACGTTCACGGGGCGGGTTGGGCAAAGTGCCAGGAAGGTGGCCGACTCGCGGAGGGCGCCAGGAAGGCGGGGGGCAGAGCTGAGGCGCTCGGAGGGAAGCGTCCGGAAGGCGGGAGAAGGAGGAGCCCCGTGGAGACCAGTTTTCCGGCGCCTGCCCGTGCGAGCGGATGCCGGGCCCGCGGCCTGGGCAGATGGTTGTCTGGCCCGCCTGGCTGGGCCCGCTGGCTGAGCTGATACGTTGGGCCGGTTGCCGCCGGCACAGGAAGGATAGGATCGTAAAAAGCCGCAAACTCCGTCCGCAAGTTGCCGGAACTCCCGTTCGGGAGTTGGATCGAACTGTCCTCGGAAAAAGCTCCCGCCGCCGACGACTGACAGGCGAAGAGCCGCGCCAGCGGGATCGGTTGCCGCGGCGCGCCGCTCCCCAAAACCCTGCCGGCTGCCGCAGGGACCGCCTCGGGTTCCGCCTGGACTAACCGCGCCGCTGGAATCCCGGTATGCCGCAAAGGCATTCGCCGAGGTCAGTTCCTGATGCCCGCCTCGCTCCCCGAAAGCCGTTCCGGTCCCCCGCGCGACGCAGCCGACTGCGGCGGCCGTTGCCCGCAAACGGCCGGACCGCGCACGCGTACCCCGAAGGGCGCCGGCGGCAGCCAAGGCGCCTCCGAATCGTTTGCGGCGGTAACCGGACAGGCTTTCAGCAAAGCCTGCCGCAAACGCGCCCGGACTCCCGGAAGGTTCGTTATTCGGTGGTCGCCTAGCCTGGGCCGTGCACGCAGTCCCAACAACCGGGAGGCAAGCCCCGGAGCTTCTCCTTCCCCTCAACCGCCGCGAAGGGCACCGGGCAGCCTGCGGAAAACGGGGCCAGACCGCGCCCAAATGACGCCGGAAAAAACTGCGCGTCCCTCGGAAGCAAGCTTGAGCTACTCCAATCCGTCCCCGGGGGAGGACGGAGGGTTTACGCATGTCCCGGCTTCAATCCTTAAGGCCGTCTCGCGTCCGTTCCTCTCGAAAATGCACCCCACGATGTTCCTCTCCTCCCTGCCGATGGCAAGCGATACCAGGACGGGAGTTTCCGATGCCTTTCCGTAACCCCTTCTGTGAATCTGGTCCATTCCGGCCCTTGCCGCCGCGGCGGCACCTTTGGCATTTTTCGAGATTTTCAGTTCAATAACGTACGTAACTGATCCGTAGGCAACCTCCAGATCAAGACGTCCGAGGTTTTCCGGCTTCTCGGGGGTGACTTTAGCCCCGGCCATCCACAGGCATGTTTGCAACAGGGAACGGTAGAAGCTCTCGCCCTTTTTCTTTTGGAGCTTCTCCGCCAGGTTCGCCGACTTGCTCTCGTCCGAAGTTTCAAGGCGGTTCACGCCTGGTATCTTGCGGATGAATTTCTTGAGTGTCCTGACCAGGGGAACTCTGTCCGCGTCCAAGTGGTCATAGTAACAAATGCTGGCAAGAAGCGTAATGAAGACTCTTACCATGCCGGCGATATCGACGGATGCCAGTCGTTTGCCCAGTTCCCGTCCTGAATCGTCGATGCACTCCCAGTCGGATGTGAAGTTTTCCATAAACAGCGTAGAAATAGCCTCTCGCACTTCGCTGTTGGGATAATCCAGAATAAACGCTCCGTTTTCTTTGGCCCGGAGGGTCAGGTAGCCGGATTGGTAGAGGAAGCCTTCCGGCGAAGTGGAGTCTATTTCCCCGGGAGCTCTAGCCCGGCTGTATTTCATTTTCTTGCCCTGGAACTGGTCAACCGTAAGCGCCTTATCTCGCAGGTATTTCCTGACGACGGTGTTAGATCCTGATTCCATCCAGAAGTTTCCGAATTCTTTCTCCGCGAAGAAAGAGATGACG
>JAIRZX010000113.1 GCA_031267005.1 Deltaproteobacteria bacterium | reverse complement strand
CGACGGCAGTCTGCCTCCCCCTCCCCAGGGTCCCAACAGGCCGGCCGCCCCCCCCCTTTCCCAGCCTCCGGCCTCCGGCCAGTCCCAGCCTCCGCCCTCCGGCCCGTCCCAGCCCCCGCCCTCCGGCCCGTCCCAGCCTCCGGCCGAAGGAGCGTTGCCCCCGCCGCCGCAGGGGCTCTCCCTCCCCCCTGCAGAAGGGGCGGCGTCCTCCCCGCCCGCAGAAACCTTCCCGGCCCCTACCGGAGGCCCCCCGATCCCGTCTCCCTCCGGGGCGGCCGCGCCCCCGCACCCAGCCCCGCTGGGGCCGGGAAGCCCCTCCGCGCCGGACCCCGGGCCCGAGGCCCGCCTGCCTCCCGTCCCGGACGCTGCCCCTTCCAGCGCACCGCCCACCCCGGCGGGGGTGGAGATCACCGAGGACAACATGGCGGAGACCCTGGTCCTGCCCAAGGACGACAGCGAGGTGCGCTACGGCGACAGCCTCATGGTCTGGAAGGACAACAGGCTCTACCGCAAGAACGACGACGGCTCCCTCGCGCTTGTGGACTCGACCCTGGACACGCTGACCGACGCCCACGGCCAGAGGTGGCTGTCCCGCGACGACCAGGGCAACGTGCTCATCCAGGTGTCCCTGCGGGTCTGGGCCACCATCAACTTCGAGTACAACTCGGCCGAAATCCAGGAAAGTTCCGAGGGCATCCTCCGGGCCTTCGGCCAGTCCCTCAACACGCCGGCCCTCCGCGACTGCCGCCTCATAATAGCGGGCCACACGGACAACAAGGGCGGCGGGGAATTCAACATGGAACTCTCGCGGAGAAGGGCCAGCTCCGTGGCCGCCTGGCTGGAGCGGAACATGGAGGTGGGGGCGGACAGGCTCATCCTCACCGCCTACGGCTTCAGCCACCCCATAGCCGACAACTCCACGCCCGAGGGCCAGGCCAAGAACCGCCGGGTGGAATTCATCCTGCTTCCGGGCGGGGACTCCTAAAGCCGTGGCCGAGGCTCCCCCCCGCGCCTCCCCGCCGCACTCCCGCCCGTCCGGGGCCGTCAGCGTGCGCCCGGCCTCAAGGAAGGAGCTCCCCCGCATCCTGGAGATCCAGAAGGCCGCCTTCCGCGCCGAGTGCGAGCTTACTGGGGACTGGGGCATCGAGCCCATGGCCCAGACCCTGGCCGGGGTGGAGGAGGACTTCGAGGGCTCCGCCGTCTTGGTCGCCGCCGGGCCCGGCGGCGCGATCCTGGGCTCCGTCCGCGCGGCGAGGGTCCGGGGCAGCGTCTACGTCTTCAGGCTGTCCGTGGACCCGGCGCGGCGCCGCCTCGGCGCGGGCCGCTCGCTCATGCTCGCCGCGGAGCTGGCCCTGCCCTCGCCCCGCTACTTCCTCCGCACGCGGAAGGGGAACGGGCCCGCCGAGGCCCTTTACCTCAACCTCGGGTACAGAGTATACAAGGAAGAGGACGGGGCCGGCGGCATCAGGTTCGCATTTTTCGAAAAACACGCGGAGGGAAACGGCGCCCCTTAATCCTGCGGACCGACGGGCCGCCTGCCCGTCAGCGCCCCGGAGCCGCAAGTCCCGCAGCCCCGAAACCTGGGCCGGCAGCCGTCTGCGGGGCGGGTCCGGAAGAAAGCGGAAACAATGGCCGAAAGACTCGTGCTGCACGACCTGGACCCCGAGACCGCGGCGAGGCTCCTACCGCCCGGAGAGGCCCAAACCGTCTTTCCCGCCCTCCCGGAGGCCAAGGCCTGCGCGGGATGCTTCGGCTGCTGGGTGCGCACACCCGGGGCCTGCATCCAAAAGGATCGTGTCCGGGGCTTCGCGGGGCTCATCTCCCTCCACTCGGAGCTGGCAGTCGTGAGCCGCCTCGCCTTCGGGGGCTTCTCCCCGGCCGTGAAGCGCGTAATCGACCGCTCGATCGCGCACGTCCTGCCCTTCTTCGTGATCAAGGACGGTGTCATGCGCCACGGGAGCCGCTCCCGGGCGGCTTTCAGGCTGAACGCCGTCTTCTACGGTGCGGGAGGGGACCGGGAGGCCATGCGGCTGGCCGAAAAGGTGGTGGCCGCCAACGCCGCGAACTTCGGCGCTGCCGCCTGGGAGGCCCGCTTCATCCCCGGGGCGCCGGAGGCCCCCCTGCCGTGAGCGTCATCTACTTCTCCGGAAGCCCCAAACGGGGCGGGGGCGCGAGCCTCCTGCTCCTGGAGGCCGCGAGGGCCGAAGTCCCCGGCGAACTCTGGACCCTGGACGCCGCCGGCCCCCCCTCCCCCGGCGGATGGGACGGCTTCTTCCGCGCACGGGCCGCAGTCGTCTCCCTGCCCCTGTACGTGGACCACCTGCCTGCCCCCCTCCTGGAGGCCCTGGAGCTGGCCGCCGCCGAAGCCGCGGCGATCCGCAGGGAAGACCCCGCGAGGCCGCTGCCCAGGCTCTACGCCATAATCAACAACGGATTCTTCGAGCCGGAGCACTGCCTGGCCGCGGCGGGGGCCTTGAAGCTCTTCTGCCGGGACTCCGGGCTGGAATGGTCCGGGGCGCTCATGGCGGGGGGCGGGCCGGTCATGTCCGCGGCGCCGGGCATGTTCCGGAGGGGGCTTTTCCCGTTCGGAAGGATCAGGAGGGCGGTGGCGGCCTTCGCGGCCAAAGTGGGGGAGCTGGAGCCCGCCGGCCTTACAGGCGTATCGCTCCCCATGCCCAGGCGGCTCTACCTCTTCATGGCCAACTGCTACTGGAAGTCCCTCGCCATAAGGAACCGGGTGCCCCTGAAGAGCCTCCGCGGCCCGGTCGAAGGGCCCGGCGAGCCCGATGCGCGGGACGTCCGGGGGGCCGAAGGAATGAAGGAATGATGGAATGACTTAATGATCATGCCAACACAGGCACCGTCTTCCTCCAGCCAGCCACCGACAGACGGGACGGGTTAGGGCTGACGGACCGGTCGATATTGCCGGAAGTCGGTCGCCGGCCGGCCTGCTCATCTTTGTTGCCGTGCGCCGGAAAAGCCTTCGGAAGGAAATGCGCTTTTTTTTAAAAGCCACGTGATAACCTTCGCCGAGTACTTGAAGCTCAAGAACACGGCCGCTTTCGGGTCGGGCACTCGGGTCGGGCACGAAGGAGGAGCCCGACGCGATGTCCGCCAGAAAAGCGCCCTGTACCCTTCCCTCTTGAGGCAGGGACGGTGAATATTCCTCAGTATGCCGGAAAGGGAGCACGGCGCCAGCAACGTCCGACTCGCCAGGGTCGTTCACGGGAACGTCGGCAGCCGTTCACGGGAAAGCCGACCACAGATGGCCTGCAGACGGGCAGGTATTCAAGGGCTAACGCCCGAGCTAGGCCGAGTTCATGCGCCTGGAACGGGGTTGCGTAAACAACGCCTTCATGGCCGGCGCGATGAACGTCCTCGCGGCAAGGCAAGCCGCGTCGATGCCCGGGTAGTTCGAGGCGCCCGGGGCCCGCCGGAGTTCCGCGTGCCACGCCAAGGGACCCGGCTCGAAACGCCGGGCTCGGTCAGGAATCCTCAATCTTTGCTCAGGGTAGGATATCAACCGTTCGCTCCTGAAGCCATCCGTTTGCGGCACTTAAGGCAATACCGGAGCGGGAGTTAGCAGCCGACGACGTGCATGGCCTTGCCGCCGCTGTTATGGTCTTTCCAAAAAATCTTAGTTTTCCAATCCTTCTTGAAATACCTGTCGAAGACTATCAACCATCCCTCGGAAGAGCCGCACCTGTCCATATAGCCGGAAAGTTGCTCAAGGCTGTTTTTACGGCTCATGGCGCCCTTGAGCTTCAGTTCCAAAGGATAGCGGATTCCCTTGTAAGTCACGCAGATGTCGACCCTGGTTTTCCCCGCGGCGTATTCTCTTTGGATAACTGCCCCGCCGTTCATTACCCTTTGGAGGAAGGCGTACAGCACGAGATGCGCGGTTGCCTCGTTAGACAAGGCGGCGCTTGCTTTGACTTTGTCCCCTAATGCGATTTCAGAATTTTCACGCCAGTAGACCTGGAATGCCTTGAGAAGGCTGTTCATGTCCAGTCCCGTCCAACCACTTGTTTTGAAGATCATGGGGCACATCGTCCTCGAGCCTTTCGGACAGGGCCCTGACGATTAACTCGCCGTATATGGGGTTAGACGGCCTCAAGATACCTCCCGCATCCGGATCATTTTTCAAAAGCCCAAGGTCGACTACATAGTCCTTATCATCGTTTGAAACTGATTTAGGAAAATTGGCTCCAACGATAACAGGCTCAATAACTTTGTTTACCCTCGGCTCCTCGACCCGG
>JAIRZX010000644.1 GCA_031267005.1 Deltaproteobacteria bacterium | reverse complement strand
CCGGCACCCGAGCCCGGTCGGGAAGCGGCAGCCGGCCCGGCACCCGAGCCCGGTCGGGAAGCGGCAGCCGGCCCGGCACCCGAGCCAGGAAGCCATGCCGGGCTTCCGGACGCCGGGGCCGCCGCCTCGAGCGGAGCGGAGCTTGAGGCGGACGGGAAAACGAAGGGACGTTTCGCTGCGGACGACCCGGATGGGCCGGACGCTACGGAAGGGTTTACGGAGCCGCCGGGGCCCCCGGAGGGCGCCTCTCCGCCTTCCTTCCCGGACGGTGAGCCGCCTCTCCCCGTGGAGCGGGCAGAACAGGACGCCCCCGGAGCCAGCGACCGGGAACCGGACCGCCGCCCGGCCCCCGCCACGGGAAGCCTTGGCGGGCTTCCTCGCGCCGGGGCAGCAGCCCCGAGCGGGTCGGAGTTTGAGGCGACAGCGGAACAGGCTGGGCGTTTCGCCGAGGAGGGCCCGGAAGGGCTTGCGGAGACCCCGGGGGCGCCGGGGGCGGCGCGGGAAGCCTCTCCGCCCCAGTGTTCGGACGCGGATCGGGCGATCCTCGAGAAATGGGCTGCCCCGGACGCCCCGGACAGGCGGCTGGCCCGCCGCGCCTCGGCCGTCCTCGCGAGCCTCGAAGGGTTTACGGACAGGGAGGCGGACGCACTGGCCGGGCTGAGTTTCAGCGCGGGAGACAGCTGCAGGGCGAGTTTCGCTGAGCGCGGCCCGGAAGCGCTTGTCGAGAACCTGGGACGGCGGAGCCGCTGGGCGGACGGCGGGCCGCAGTCCCGCTCCGACGAGGAGCTGGCGACTCTGAAGGAATGGGCCTCCCCGGAAGCCACGGACAGGGATCTGGCCCGCAAGGCAGCCGCCGTCATCGGAATCGCCTACGGGCTCTCGTGCGCCGAGGTTGCCGAAGGTTGCGGGTCGAAGCGAGCGACGGTCTGGCAATGGGCGAAGCGTTTCGCGAAGGATGGCCCCAAAGGGCTTTTCATGAGAAGCCCCCCCCGAGGCCTAAGGCCCCGCGCCGAACCTGTGCCGGTCCGGGGCGGGAGAGCCTGGGGGAGAGAGAAGCCGTTCGGCGGCTGGACGAGGTATTTCGCTCAGGGCGCCCCTGAAACCCCGCCCGACGCGTTGCCCGGCCTCGCCCGGATGTTGAGTTCCGCTGAGGAGCCTTCCGCGGAAGAGGATATATCGACCTTGAAGAAGTGGGCGGACCGCGACGCCCCCGACAGGGAGCTGGCCCGCAGGGCCGTCTCCGTTATCGGAAGCCTCGGGGGGCTCTCGGACGCCGAGGCCGCCGCGCTCTCGGGGGCGCAGGTCGAATTGGTAGAGATATGGACGGGGCGCTTTTTTGAGTACGGGCCGGACGGGCTCCTCGAAAAGTCGAAGCGCCCGGGAGCCCGGGGTTAAGCGCCCGTGCGCCCGGGGTTAGGCCGACCCAGCAGTCCCCCCCTTTCTTCGACTAGGCCGACCGCCCTCATGATGATCCCCTTGTGATGATCATGAGCCATGTCAGGCGAGGATTTATCGAACGATTTAAACCGCCGGGCAACAGGTTTCCGAGATCACTGGCCCCTGGCAGGGATGCGTAACATAAGGGACTGCCTGTACAGGGTAAGGCCTGAGGAGAAGTCCGCGGGACTGCCCAGTCCCTTCAACATCACAGAGGCCTCGTTTTCCCTGGGCGACTCCGCCAGAGATGACGTCGAGGAACTCTTCGGCCAGCGCGCAGCTGAGACAGGGCAGGTTTTCGAGCCGTCCGCGCTCGATCGGGCCTTGCTCCGGACCGAAGGCCAGCCCTGGCTGGTCAACGCCCTGGCCAAAGACGCCATAGAAAGGTGGTTTGATAACGGCTGTTCCAGGACTGTCACCGGACTGGATAAAAGCCTTGCCGCCCGGGACATGCTTCTTCGCGACGAGATCCGTTTCTGCTGTCTCCCGGAACGGCTCAAGGAACCGAGCGCCAGAAGGGCAATCGAACCAGTGCCCGCCGGGGCACGTTCCTTGAAGGGGTGTATTTCCGATGACGACGCAGCGTACGCCATAGATCCCGGAATCATGAAGATGGACCCCGGCAACGGAGAATCCTTAAGGGCGTCCAACCTGTTTTACGGGGAGTTAATCGTACGAGCTTTGACCTGGAAACTTAAAATTGTCCAACGTTGCATTCCAAAACAAGTGGATGGACGAGGACGGGGCCGCGCTCGGCATGGACGGCCTTCCCAGGGCCTTCCAGGTCTATTGGAGGGAAAACAGCGAAGTCAGCGAAAAGACCGAGAACGAAAAAGCGAGACGCATCGCCGTTTGAAAATCATGGTTGCCAAGACCCTGACCAATACCGAAATCGCCGAGAAATTTCATGTCCATGGGGATATTGTCAAGATAATCACAGACAATTTGTCCTGATTCGAGAGGGAGGATTTTCCTCATGCCGTGTTTTCTGCCTTCAAGCAAAGGATAATGAGCGGCGGGGCGGACTTTGCCCGAAGGGAATGCGGCCAGGGGAGAACTTTCGTCGACATGTGCCTGAGTTCCAAGGGCATGCGCTATCCCGTAGAATTGAAGGCCAAAGGTGCCATGCCCAGGGAAGAAAGCGTAGTGCAAGTGCCCGGCTATAAGGACACATGCGGCTCTTCCGTCAGGTGGCCGGTCGTCTTCGACAGTGATTTCGCTAAAAACGTGGGAAAAGAAAATATCCTGGGAGACTCTGGATCTCGGCGGCAAGGCCGCGCGCGGTCGGCAGCTGACTGGCGGGCAGTGCTGGACGGCGACTCTTTGCGGCTTGATGCAATCGTACGCGTTTCACTCAATACGGGGCTTTTTTTAAAGTTGTGCGCTTCACTCGACACGGGGCTATTTTAAAGGCTAGCGCTTCACTCGATACGGCTTATGGAGGTACGCCCTCCGGAGCCGCAGTCCGTTAGGGGTGATTGCCAGGAGGGCATTTTTTTGCAAGCTCATCCGCGCGCAATCCGGACTGTCCTCCCTTATTTTCATTCAAGTTAAACGTTGGAAAAAGGAGTTACGGCTGATCTTTAGATATTACGGCCATATTTTGGATATTATAGTAATATTTAGCGAGAATGGCACAAAGATCTGATGCTGGAAAAGGTCCCGGGCCTACGCCTTCGCCCGGCTCACCATACGGACAGACGTTTTCGCCCGGCTCCCCATGCGGACAGACGCCTTCGCCCGGCTCCCGGACAAATGCCGCGTGTTTCCGTGAAAAGCCGAAAAAAAGGGCTCTTCGCGGAAACCGGTGCGCCGGGCCAGCGGGGCGGGAGCGGGCGAAATGGCGAGGATTTTGGCGCAAAACATGCATAAGTATACCAGTGTTGATTATTTTCTCGCGAAAGGAG
>JAIRZX010000733.1 GCA_031267005.1 Deltaproteobacteria bacterium | reverse complement strand
TGAACCTGAACCTGAACCTGGACTCGAACCTGAACCTGAACCTGGACTCGAACCGGCGTCCGGAGCGGGACCCCGCGGGGGCCTCAGCCTCCCTGGCCCGCCGCCTCCGGGGCCAGGAGCCCCACGGCCTTCCAGAGGCCGGTGGCGTGGGAGCCCTTGACGAGAAGCGTGCCTCTGCCGCCCGACATGCCCCTGGCCCACTCGGCGGCTTCCAAGGGGCTCTCGAAGCGCCGGGCCCGCGAGCGAGGGAAGCCGGCCTCCAGGGCGCCCGCCAAAGTGTCCCGGCAAAGGTCTCCCGCGAGCGCCAGGTAGTCCAGCCCGGACGCGGCCGCCAGCCTGCCGGCCTCGCGGTGGAGCTCGGGCCCGCTCGCGCCCATCTCCAGCATGTCGCTCAAAAGGGCGCCGCGCGGGCCGGGGAGCCCGGAAAGCCTCGCCAGCTCCGCCGCCACCGCGCCGGGGGAGGCGTTGTAGCTGGAGTCGATTATGGCGAGCCCCCCGGAACGCACGAGCCTCCCGCGCCCGGCCGGGAGCGTCGCCCTGGCCAGCCCCCGGCGGACGGCATCGGCCGGGACGCCGGCCGCTGCCGCGGCTGCCGCGGCGCTGAAGGCGTTCCAGGCGTTGTGCCTTCCGGGGACGGGTGCCTCCAAGCGGAACCCCTCCCCGAAGGGGCCTCCTCTTACGGCGAGGCTCCAGCCGCCGTCCGGGAGCTCTTCGACCCCCAGGAGCTCGGCGTCCGCGCCGGAGCCCGCCGAGCCGTAGGTGAAAATCCTGCCCTCGAAGCCGGAATCCTTTTTCAGAGCCTCGCCCATGGCCTTTATGTAGGGGTCGTCCAGGTTGACCACGGCGGCCGCACCGCCCTTGAGTCCCGCGAAGAGTTCCAGCTTGGCCCTGGCCACGCCTTCCAAGTCCCCGAAGGCCTCCAGGTGCGCCCGCTCCACGCGGGTAATCATCGCCAAATCCGGCCTGGTTATCCCCGCGAGCGCCGCTATCTCCCCGAAATCGCCCGCGCCCAGCTCCAGCACGGCCGCGGCGTGGTTTTTCCCCAGCCTGAAAAGGGTCCAGGGGACGCCCACCTGGTTGTTGAAGTTCCCCTCGGTCGCGAGCGTGGGCCCCAAGCCCTCCTCGAAGGCGGCCTTGAGGAGATCCTTTACCGTGGTCTTGCCGACCGAGCCGGTCACCGCCGCCAGGAATACCCCGGAACGCTCCCTCACCGCCCCAGCGAGCGCCCCCAGCGCGGCAAGCGCGTCGGGGCAGTAGGCCACCCTGGACCGTTCCCCTTCGGAAAGGCCGGCCCCGCGGCGCCTCAAGGACGAAGGCGCCACTGCGCCCGAAGCCCCCTTGGCGAATGCCTGGGCCACGAACTCGGCTCCGTCGAAGTTGGCCCCCTGAAGGGCCACGAAAAGATCGCCTTCCTTCATGCTCCGCGTGTCTGTGCTGACCCCCGTCAAGCGCGGGGCGCCGGAGGGCCCCGCAGCGAGGCCCGGGGGCACGGCGATTCCCGCCCGCTCCAGGAGTTCCGGCACCGTGAGCCCCAGAGAGGCGAGCCCGGAGGCGGCCCGCCCGTCCCCGCTGCCCGGGGCGGGAAAGGCCTGGGCCGGGCGGGCCGGGCGTATGGCGCGCGAGCCTTTCATTCGCTTTTCCCCGCCCCCCGCAAGGCTTTGAGCGTCTCCTCGCGGTCGTCGAAAGGCCTTTTCTCCCGTCCGGTTATCTGGTAGTTCTCGTGGCCCTTCCCCGCCACGAGGAGGATGTCCCCGTCGCGCATGAGGCTGACCCCCAGCCAGATGGCCTTGGCGCGGTCGGGCTCCACGTAGTAGACGCCGGAGACGGTCCGCTTGGAGTTCGGGGCCTTCGAGGGATCGCCCCTGGCCAGCCCGTATTCGACCACCCCCTTTTCCGCGTCGGCTATTATGGCCAGCTGGTCCTCGGTGCGGGGGTTGTCCGAGGTGAGCACGACCAGATCCCCCTTGGCGGCCGCCGCCCCCATCATCGGGCGCTTCCCTTTGTCCCGGTCCCCGCCGCAGCCGAACAGCACGATGACCCGGGATGGGTTGAGGTCGCGGGCGGCGGAGACAGCCGCCTCCAGGGCGCCGGGCGCGTGGGCGTAGTCGACCAAGGCTAGGTAGCGCTCGTCGGTCCCGACCGGCGAGAGCCTCCCCGGGGCGCCCGGCGACCGGGAGAGGGCCCGGACGATCAAGTCCGAGCCGTAGCCCATGGCCAGCCCGAAGGCGGCGGCGGCCAGGAGGTTCTCGGCGTTGAAACGGCCCAGGAGCCTGGAGCGGACGGTCATGTCCCTGCGGTGGGACGACACCTTGAGCGTCACGCCCCCCCGGCCGCTCTTCATAACCTCGCCGCGCACCGAGCCCTGCTTGAAGCCGAAGCCGACGGCGTTCAGGTTTGGGACCGCCAGGATCCGCCGGCCCCAGGGGTCGTCCGCGTTCGCCAGCGACATCTTCGGGGCGCCGGGTCCGGGCCCGGCCTCCAGGGAGCCGCCCCGCCCGAGGAAAAGGAGGCTCTTGGCTTTGAAATAGGCCTCCATGTCCGCGTGGAAGTCCAAGTGGTCGCGGGACAGGTTGGTGAAGAGCGCCGCGCCGAAAGAAAGCCCGCCCAGCCTCCCCAGGCTCAGCGCGTGGGAGGAGACCTCCATGACCGCCGACTTGCCCCCGTCGTCCGCCATGTCCCTCAAAGTCTTCCAAAGGAGCGGTCCTTCGGGTGTGGTGTTGGGGGCCTCGCGTTCCTCGCCGCCGGGAAGCCTCATGCCCACGGTGCCTATCAGTCCGGGCGCCTGCCCGGCCTCCGCGAGGAGGGACTCCACCAGGTGGCAGACGGTCGTCTTCCCGTTGGTGCCGGTTATCCCCACCATGAACAGTCCCGCGTCCGGCTCGCCGTACACCAGCCTGGACGCCTCGGAGGCCGCGCCCCTCAGGCTCTCCGCCGTCACGAGGATCCTGGGGCGCGCGCCGCCCGGATCCGGCGGGGAGCAGATGGTCGCCCCGCAGCCCGCGGCCTCCGCCTGGGGGATGAAGCTCCGCCCGTCGGCGCTGGCCCCTTTGAAGGCGCAGAAGAGAAAGCCCGGCCCCACCGCCCTGGAGTCCTCGGTGGCTCCGGTCAGATCGGGATCCGGGGGCCCGTCCCCCGCGCCGTCCCCGGCGCCGCGTCCGAAAGCCACCTCCGCCTTCCCGTCCCAGGGGAAAGGCCCGCCCGGGGGGGGGACGCCCTCCGGGGGGACGGGCGCGCCCTCAGCCGGGACGGGGGCGCCCGGGGCGGGGCCGGGGAATTCTATGCGCATCCTGCGCGCCAATTCGGAGAGGAGCACCCTTCACCTCCCCGAAAAGACGACCCGGGCCAGCTGGCCCGGGGAGGTCCGGGTGCCGGGGGCGGGCTCCTGGCTCACGGCCAGCCCGCTCCCCTGATATTCCAGGGACAGCTCCGAGGGGGAGAGGAGATCCAGGACCTCACGCATGGAAAGGCCTTTCACGTCGGGCATGACCCCGGGCACCGCCATCCGGGGGCCGGACGGCCCCGCGGCGCCTTCCGCGCCGGGCACGGCGGACGCGGCCAAAAGCGGTATCGGCCCAGCGGAGCCCTTGTCCCCCTTGGGGATGGGCATCCTCACGAAGTTCGCGCCCGAGTAGTCGGAAAGCACCCCCGGCGCCCCTCGGGTGGGCCGGTCGGCCTTGGGCCAGCGCGGGGGGCTGTCGCCGTCCGTGGGCGGGACGTCCAGGAGCGGGAGGGCCTCCTCCATGATTTCCTTGAAGACCGGGGCCGCGGCGGTGCCGCCGTAGTAGCTGGGCCAGGGCTCGTCCAGGACGACGAGCAGGCAGAGCTCCGGGTTCTCGTAAGGCGCGAGGCCCACGAAGGAGGCTATGAAGCGGTCGTGGCTGTAGGCTCCGGTCGCCTGGTTCCATTTCTGGCTGGTGCCCGTCTTGCCCGCGACCGGGTAGCCCTTCATGTCGCCCTTGCGGCCGGTCCCGCCCTTCAGGACCACCATGCGCATCATGGCGGTCACCTGGCGGGCGGTCAGGGGCGAGACCACCTGGCGGATTATTTCCGGCTCGCGTAACTCGACCACCCTGCCGTCGCCGTCCACCACCCGGCTCACGAGCATGGGCCGCATCAGGGCGCCGTCGTTCCCAAGCGCCGCCACCGCCATGACCAGCTGCAGCGCCGTGACCGAGAGGCCCTGCCCGAAGCTAATGTTGCTCGCGTCAACCACGTGCCACTCCCGCACGGGCCTCAGCCTCCCCGCCGACTCCCCGGCCGGGTAAGCCAGGCCGGACTTCTCTCCGAAGGAGAAGCGGGTCAGGTAATTGTGGAGCTTGCGGGGGCCGATGCGCTCGCCTATCTTCGCCGCGCCGATGTTGGACGACTTCTGGACAATCTGGGAGACGGAAAGGTCCCCGTAGTTGCCGGTGTCGCGGATGGCGGTGTCCCCGTCCACCTTGTACAGCCCGTTCTCGCAATAGAAGACGGAATCGGGGCTTATGATGCCCTCCTCCAGCCCAGCCGCGACAGTGAAGACCTTGAAGGTGGACCCCGGCTCGAAGGGGTCGGTCAGTATCATGTTGCGCCTGGCCTCGACCTCCGCGTCCCCGTAACTGTTGGGGTCGTAGCCCGGGTATATGGCCGAGGCCACTATCTCGCCGGTGGAAGGCCTCACCGCTATGGCCATGCCGCTCTTGGCGTTGTTCCGTTCGACCGCGGCCGCGATGGCCCTTTCGGCTATCTGCTGGATCCTGCGGTCCAAAGTGAGTATGACCGAGCCGCCCCTGGGCGCCTCCTGGGCCTCCTCGGCGCTGTTCAGGATAACGCGCCCGCGCTTGTCGGAGGTCACCTGGATCTTCCTGGGGGGGGCCATCAGGCTGTCGTTTAACGCGAGCTCCAGCCCCTCCAGGCCGCGCCCGTCCACCCCCACGAAGCCCAGGAGGTGCGCCGCCAGCGTCCCGTTGGGATAGACCCGCTTGTAGCCCTTCTCTACCGTAACCCCCTCTATGCGCAAGGCCTCCGCGGCTTCGGTCTCCTCGCCGTTCAGGTTCCTTTTCACTACCGCGTAGCGGCTGGCCCCCTCCAGCTTCTTGGCCAGCGCCTCGTAGTCCATGTCCAGGAACTCGGAGAGCCTCAAAAAGATTTCGCCCGGCTCCTTCATTATGGCCCCGTGCACCGAAAGCGTCCCCGAGGCCACCGAAGTCGCGAGCTTCTCCAGGCGGCTGTCGTAGATGTCGCCCCTGAGGGAATTGAGCGTCAAGGTCCGCTGGGTTATCTCCCGGCTCTTCTCCACCAGCATCCCTCGGTCCACCAGCTGGAGCTGGCCGGCCCTGGCGAGCACCGCGCCGAAAACGGCCACGAACAGGGCCGCCATGATCCGGTTGCGGGACCTCATGATTTCCGGGAGAAGCTGGCGCATCTTGAAAGTTGCTTTCCGGGCGGAACGTTAGCCGCTGTGGCGAAGGGGGTTACGGGGCAGCGGGGGAACCGGGCGACAGGGCGCCGGGGCCGCGGGGGAACGGGGGAACGGGGGAACGGGGGAACGGGGGAACGGGGGAACGGGGGAACGGAACGCCGCGGCTGCGGGA
>JAIRZX010000728.1 GCA_031267005.1 Deltaproteobacteria bacterium | reverse complement strand
GCGACTTTAAGCCTGGCCGGATCAGTAAGGTTATTGACTATGGGCGCGTCGTATTCGTCGATCAGTACTATTATCTTCCTCCGATCCGCGACCATCTCGTCTTCAGCCTGGATACTTTGGGTAACTATCGGGATATCCGCATAATTTTTATACAGGGTTCTAATCGTTTGGAAAAGGCTTAAAGCCGAGTTCTCTTCCTTGATAGTGAACCCTCTGTCTTCCGCAAAAAGTTGAAGGTAAGTTGCAAGGCTTCGGTCCAGCAAGAACGGGTCGTCCCCGAAAGCGTTCATGCTGATCCTAAGCACGTGCGAACGGGACCATTCGGAGTCCTCGCGCAACGCGTCTATCGCGAGTCCGGAAAAAAGGTTTTTTCTTCCGGCTGCGGCCTGCTCCAGGGTGTCTATCAGAAGCGTCTTGCCGAAACGTCTGGGGCGGGAAAGAAAAAGGCGTGGATGGTCGCCGTCAAGAATTTCGCGGACGAATTTTGTCTTGTCAACGTAAACGTAGCCCGCGTTTCTCAGTCGAGAATAGTCGGCTATGTTAATGCCTAATTTCGGGATAACCGGAACGTCCGCGTTTGTCATGCGTATCTCCTTGGGCGCTCTGTCCTGCCTGGAACCGGCCAGCCGATGGACGGAGTCCCATCCCAAAGTTAATACTATTTTACTTTTATTGAATGCCGGAAGCAAGCTGAAGGAGAGGCGGGCATGGGGGCGTCAGACTTCCTGCCCCGTTAAGCAGCGTAGCATTGGCCATGCCTCGGCCACCCATGACCCTTCGTCGGATGCCTAGCTCACAGGGGGCCTCAAACGCAGTAATCATTCCGCGGATCTACATGCGGCGGCCGCATGCTTCTCCAAATCTGAACTTGTGGACCTGCGCGGCGCCGGAGCGGCTGGCCCGCGTGTCGCTCGGGGAGGGCTCCACGCGGCAAATCGGCCTTCCATGCCTGTTTGCGGCCCAAGTTTCGCGCTGGCAACTTGACATGTAGCGGCCGCTTGCTTCTTCAAGGCCGAAACTTGCGATGCGGCCCGGAGCCGCGGCGGCTTCCCCTGCCGCCGACCCCGCCCCGGAGGCGCTCCGGGCCCCGCATGCTGCGTCAACTCCAGCCAAGTGGGGCAAAATTCGTTAATTTTGCAGTTGGTGAAGTGTATCAGCTCTGGAATAAGCTTGCGAACTTCCTCGACTGAACATTATCCAGCAACATAATGGACCAATTTTCCGTCAATTCACGGGCTCAAGGGAGGGGCCCCCCGGTCCTGTGTCAGGCTGGAGGCGGTCCTGCGTTATAAGGGAGGCTGCCAATAGACCACAGCGGCGGAGGAGGCCATCTGCCCCGAAACGGATACCTCGCGGCCACTCTCAGGGTACCCGATGCGGGCGGATAAGAAGAGATGAGAGGGTTTTCGCAACGGAATAAATGTTTCGGCTCTTCGCCGAAAACCGTACGCACCTGGCCCGCTGGGAGGGGGAGAGGGAGAGGGGGGGCCTGACGAATAAGGCGGGGAAGACGTCAGAAGTCAGGCGGGGGGATAACCGGCATCCTGGCGGGGACCGTAAGATCCGGAAGGACGCCCTCGCCCAGGTAGCTCGCCTCGTAGGCGTAGACTGCCTCCATGTTCTTGCGGACGTAGGCGGCGGTCTCGGAAACCGGGATGGTTTCTATCAAAACGTCGGTCGGGAGACCATCGTGGGCGGCCAAAAGGCTCTTGATGTTGAAGGGGCCGCCGTTGTAGGAGGCCAGCGCGAGGGGCATGCTCTTGAAAGACTCCAGGAGGAGCCCCAGGTAGCAGGTCCCGTAGCGGATGTTCATGCCGGGGCCGAAGAGCTCCTCCTCCCGGGGGGGCCGCTCGCCCAGGATCTGGCTCACCCTCTCGGCGGTGGACGGGAGGAGCTGCATGAGCCCCCGGGCGTTCGACGCGGAGACCTCGTCCGGCTGGAAGGCGGATTCGATCAGGATTACCGCCATCGTCAGCTGGGGCGGCACGCCCTGCCGCCTCCAGGCCGCCAGCGCCTCGCGGGCGAAGCCGGGGGGGTGGTTGTACCTGAAGGGCCCCGTATGCCCCTTGGGAGCGTCGTAGGGGAGCCGCGCCATGAGCCTTATGGCCAGGCGGTACTCTCCCGTTTCGGCGGAAAGCACGGCGAGCCGCGCCATCTCCTCGATCGAGACCTCGTTGCGGCGCGGCAGGGCGTCGGGTGCCTGCCGCAGTTCCTGGACGGCCCTGGACGGCGCCCCCTGGGCGAGGTAGTGGAAGGCCGAGGTCCTGGCCCTGGCCCCGTCCCCCGGCCCGCCCCTGGGCTCGAAAGAGGAGCCCCTGGGCGGGTGGCGCGAGGCCTCCAGCCGCTCGGAAAGCCACAGGAAGAAGGCCATGGAGTCCCTGTCCTCGCCGGTAGGGCTTTCCAGCATGAAAGCGAGCCTGGTCGCCGGGGCCGACGGCCCGGCGCCCTCGCCGTTGAGCTTGGCGAGCCTCCCCCTGGCGAGTATCCGGTAATAGGTGAAGGCCCCCGCCGCGGCTTCGGCGTAGGCCTTGGCCGCCTCGGGGTGGCGGAGGAGCATCTCCAAGGCCCTGCCCTGGAAATACTGCGCCCGCTGGCCGCGCTCTTGCTTCTCCTTGGCCTCCTCGGCGAAGAGTTCCACCGCCTTCTCCGGCTCGCCCGCCGCCATATGGGAGATCCCCATAAAGTAGCGCCAGGCGGGAACGGTCCTTTTCAGATCCGGAACCTCCTCCATGAGGGCCTCGGCCTCGTCGGGCATGCCGCCCTTGGTCAGGCACTCCAAAGCCCTCTGGTACTCCCGGAGCCTCGGCGCCCCTTTGAGCGTCAGGGCCGCGGCGCGCCTCGCTTCCGCCGAGCCCCTGAAGTCGCCCTGCCTGAGCCTCAGGGTCGCGAGCCAGCGCAGCGAGGAGCGGTCGCCGCGGCCCGCGAAGTGCCTTTCAGCCGACTCGTAGTCGCCGTGGCGCATGGCCATTATGGCGTCCATGCGCGCCATCTCCTCCCTGGTGGCGTCGGGGAGGCCCGGATCCTTCATGGCCTCGGCTATGAGCTCCCGCGCCTCCACGTTGCGCCACTCGAACGACAGGCACTGCACTAGCCTGAAGAGGGCGGCGTAGTCGCCGCGCGATCTGAGGTCGTTCAAGAGGAACTTGTACCCGGTAAGCCCCCTCACCCAATGGATGCCCCCGCGTTCCTTCGAACCCAGGATCCTGTCGTACAAAACGAGCGCCTCCCTGGGGTCCCCCCGCGACAGGAGCGCGGCTTCGAGGCCCATCAGCCCCGTCCAGCCGCGTATGTCGCGGGGCGATCGCCTGATAAACGACAGGGCCTCGGCGTAGCGCTCCTCCTGGATGAAAGCTACGGCCCTCTCGTAGGCCTCGTTCCTCCTCCCGAACAGGCTGGGCGCGGCAGGCGGCTTCAAAGGCCCGGGAAGCCTCGGCGGATGGGCGGGAGGGTAGGCCGGGGGCCCGTCGAAGAAGACCGCGAGCGGCCTTCCCGGGAGCGGGGCCCTCCCCGGCGCGCCGGGCGACCCCGGTGGCGCGGACACGAGATAGCCGGGCGGCCTTCCGGTGAAATACGCGGCGCCCCGCTCCGCCGCCGGGGCGCCGGGGCCCGGGCCACTCCCGTGAGCCCCGGCGGCCGCGCCGGGATCGGGCGGGGCAAGCGGGGAAGGGCCCGGGCGCGAGGCGCCCGGGACGGAAGCGCCGGGCGCGGGAGGGCCGACGGGGGGGATGTCGGTCTCGGTCACCCACGTGAGAGAAGAATCGGGCGCGGCGAGCGGAGAATCGGGCGGGCCGCCTCCCTCCCCGGCCTTTTCTGAGGCGCCCGGGCCAGGGACCCCGTCCGGGACGCCCGGGGCCGGGGGCCCGGCGGGGAAGTCCGGGGCCGGCGGCCCCGCCGGGGGCCCGGCGGGGACGTCCGAACCAGCGTCCCCCAATCCCGGCACGGCCCGCGGGCTGAAGGGGTCGGGGCCTGGCTCGGCGGCGATCAGGGGGTCGGGCGGGGCCGGCTGGGCGGACAGGGGCGGCGCGGGATCCAGGAGAGCCCAGGACGCCAGAAACGCCGCCGCCAGCGCCGCCGCGCCCTGGATGAGTTTCGCGAGCGGGCCTCCGCGGGCCCCGGCCCGGCTTTCGCGGCCGGGCCCGGCCGGGACGCGAAAAGAGGGCCGTCCCGGTCCCCCCGCCGAGGCGGGACCGGGGGCCCTCTTGCGGTATTCGTCATCCGTTTCGCGAGCGGAAAGCCCCCCGGCCGGGACGGCGGCCCCCGCGGGCGCCGGGCCGGGGGCGGACGAGGCCGCCATCGCTTGGTCCCTCCCTTGCTTCAGCCCAAATTTCCGAAGAAGTCGAGCACGCGCTCGGCGGCCATCCTGGCGACGTTCATCTGGGCCTCCCCGGTGGAGGCGCCCAAATGAGGGGCGGCTATGAAGTTGGGGAGCTTCAGGAGCGGGCTGTCGCCCGGCGGCTCGGCGGCGAACACGTCGAAGGCGGCGCCGGCGAGCTTCTTCGCGGCGAGGGCCTCGTAGAGCGCGCCCTCGTCCACCAGCCCGCCGCGGGCGCAGTTGATGAGGAACGCCGTGGGCTTAAAGAGGGAGAGGACGCCGGGGCCTACCATGTTCAAGGTGCCCTCGTTCTTGGGGAGATGCAGGCTCACGAAGTCCGAGCTCCTCCAGAGTTCCTCCAACCCCAGAGGCTGGGCCCCTGCCGACTCGATGTAGTCCGCCGGGATCAGGGGATCATGGGCCAGGGCCCTCATGCCGAGGGCCTTCGCCTTGACGGCTACCAGCCTCCCAATGTGCCCGAAGCCCACGAGGCCCATCGCCTTGCCGCTGAGTTCGGAGCCGGAGAGCGCTTTCTTCTCCCAGCGCCCGGCCTTGATCCCGGAATCCCCGGCGGAGAGGTTCCTGGCCAGCATGAACGCGAAGCCCAAGACCAGCTCGGCTACCGCGTTGGAGTTCGCCCCCGGGGTGTTTAAGACCCTCACCCCGAGCTTCTCCGCCGCGCCGGTGTCGATGTTGTCGACGCCCACCCCGCCGCGCATGACTACCTTAAGCTTGCCCGCCTTGCCCTTCTCGAGCACCGGGGCCGTCACCTTGGTGGCGCTCCGGACTATCAGCCCGTCGTAACCGCCTATGGCGGCCAGGAGTTCCTCCTTGGAAAGGCCGGGCTTGACGTCGCACTCGATCCCGCCCTCCCTGAGCGCCAAGGGGCAGGATTCATCGATCTTGTCGCTGATGAGAACCTTGTAAGCCATAGCTTCGAAACCTCGTTTAGGCCCGCCGGGGCCCTGTGCCGCTTGCCTTCCGCAAGTCGCCCCCGGCATTCCGGGAATCGGCGCGGGCCTTGCGGAAACCGCCGGGGGCCTCAGGAAAACGCCGCGGGAGTTCCGGCGGCCGCCGGGGGCCTCAGGAAAACGCCGCGGGAGTTCCGGAAAACGCCGGAGCGCGTTCCGCATTTTCGGCTCGCGCCTTACGTCAATCCTTGGCCTTCAAGCCTGCTGGACGCTCCAGCCCATGTCCGCCCAGGAGAAAACAGGCCCCTTCGGGGCGCCCGCGGCGCGGCCCTCGGGGCTCCTCAGCCGTTCACGGCCTTGAAGCCCTCCATGAAGTCGACGAGCGCGTCCACCCCCTCGTCGGGGACGGCGTTGTAGATGGAGGCCCTGATGCCGCCGACGGAGCGGTGGCCGTTTAAGCCCACGAGGCCCTGGCCCTTGCCTTCCTCCAGGAACTTCTTCTCCAGCTCCGGGGTGGGCAGGCGGTAGGTGACGTTCATGAGCGAGCGCGAGTCGGCGCGTGCCGTGCCCCTGTAGAAGCCGCCCGAGCCGTCGACGGCGTCGTAGAGGCGCTTGGCCTTGGCCTCGTTGCGGAGGGCCGTCTCGGCCAGGCCGCCCCCTGCCGCTAGCCACTTGAAGACCAGCCCCGCCACGTAGATGGCGAAGACCGGGGGCGTGTTGTACATGCTGTCGGAGTCTACGAAGGTGCGGTAGTCCAGGAGGTGCGGGAGGCCCTTGGCGCCGGTGAGCGCGAAGTCCTTCCTGACGAGGACTATGGTCAGCCCCGCCGGGCCCACGTTCTTCTGGGCGCCGGCATGCACCAGGGAGAAGTCGGAGAGATCCAGCGGCCTGGAGAGGAAGTCGGACGACATGTCGGCGACCAGCGGGGCCGGGGGCTTCTCGGGGAAGCGCTTCCACTGGGTGCCGCGCACGGTGTTGTTGCTGGTCAGGTATATGTAGCGGGACCCGGCGCGGAAGTCGAACGAGGACGGGATGTAGGTGAACTCGTCCGCCTCGGAGGAGGCCGCGAACCGGGCGTCGGCTCCTACTATCCTGGCCTCCTTGTAGGCCTTGTCGGACCACAGGCCCGTGTTGACGTAGTCGCAGGGCGCCCCGCCCGGCGCGAAGTTCATGGGGATCATCGCGAACTGGAGGCTCGCCCCCCCCTGGAGGAACAGGACCTTCCACTCGTCCCCTAAGCCCAGGAGGGACTTTAGGTCCTCCTCGGCCTCCAGGGCCATGGCCGCGACCTTTTTGTCGCGGTGGCTGTTCTCCATTATGGACATGCCCGTGCCCCTCCAGTTGAGGAGTTCGGAGGCGACTTCCTCCAGGACGGGCATGGGGAGGGCGGCGGGGCCGCCGTTGAAATTATATACGCGTCCGGCGGGCTGGCCCAGCCCGCCGGTGTTCCGGTATGCTTCCGGTAGTGCCATGACAGAAAACCTTTCGATCGAGGGGGGGCGGGAGTCGCCGGCCCTGCGCCTCGCAAGAATAGCCCGCCCCGGGCGGGCTTTAAGCCCTTCGGGGAGGCTCCCCTCGAATTTAACGGGCCTACTATGTTATGACTTTTCGCTCCAAAGGTCAATTTCCGGCTTGGCTTTTTTGCTTCTTGGCTTACCCCGGGCTTCCCCCCGGTTTCCCGCAGGCTTCCGGAGCCTCCCCCCCCAAGCCGCTCCCGCGCCCCGTAAACGGCGCCCCCGAGCGCCTTCAGGGAACGGCGGGGCCGGCAAGGCGGCTTCCGAATCTCGCGCGGAGGCCTTGCGCGAGTTTTCGAACAGGCGCCCAGATAATTATTTCCCGCTTATGTACGGCGAATGCCCGCGAGCCCCTCCCGCGGCGGACTGGAGAGAGGGACCCGCGAATGCCCGGGAACGGTCAGCGCTTGGACGCCGAAGCGGCGGCCGACGCGATCGAGGCGCGGGGCGGGAGCGGGCGGCCGTCGGGCTGCGCCGGCCGTCGGGCGGCGCTCAGATCCCCCCTCCCTCCAAGCCGCTCAGGGGGTCGTCCTCCCCGACCCCGGCCTGCCCGTCCGGCCGGGCCGCCCCGGCCGTCCCGTCAGGCTCCGAGGTTTCCGAGCCCTTCGTTGCCTTCGTCCCCTTCGTTCCCTTAGATCCCCCCGGACCCGCCGCCCCCGCCGATGCCCCGCCGCCTCCCGGGGAATCCGGGACGAGGTCGTCGGCGTCCGTGCCGGTCAGGTACAGCCGCACGTACTCCTTCTCCTCGTCGCGGCTCCCCACCAGCCCGTCCAGGCGCGCCCTGCGGAGGACGTCCAGGGCCTTATGGAGGCCGGGGCCGGGCCTGAAACCGAGCTTTAAGAGATCGTCGCCCGTGACCTCCGGGCGCACGTGGCGGTAGCTGGTCAAAAACGCCGCGCCGGCGCGCGGCAGCGGGCCCGTCCCGGCCCTGGCCATCACGTACAGGACGCCCGGCCAGGAGATGTTCCCGA
>JAIRZX010000633.1 GCA_031267005.1 Deltaproteobacteria bacterium | reverse complement strand
AACAATACAAAACAATTGCCGTCGTCTGACTTTTTAACTCCGAGTAACGGAACCTTGAAACATACGCGCGAGGCCATGGCGCTCCCCTTTCTGCAGTCAAGGCCCAAAAAAATTTGCTTCTCTCAGACCTGTGCGGGGCAACCACTTCCCGGTACTTCCGTGCAGGCAGTATTTCTCCGCTGGTCAGCCCCGTCCTCCAGATTCGCATCCCTTGCCCGCAACAACCCACAACTAATCGCAACAAACGGCCTCAGAAACCCCCATCCAACAAAAAACCGCAAACGCGGCGGCTTCAATTCCCAGAAAGCCGCTGGGCCATGGAGTCCCCCGCGCACCTTGGCTCGGCCCGTCTCCGCTGAATGGCGCTCCCGAAGACAGAAGCGTCTGGGGTCGCCGGAACTTCCGGCGCACAAGTCGCAGGCGTGACGATCGAGTCCCTCCTTGCGGAGTCAAGCTCACTTTATTGCCGCTGCCGTCCAAGCCATGCGCGACTCCAGCAAGAGCCCGGAAGAAACAAACTCGAAGCTTAAGATCGGTTTTTCGAGGACTCCAGAATCCCGAAGGATAACGGCCTAGGCATGCGGCGCCCTTCCCCGCCCTGGCTTCCGGCTTCCCTTTTCCCTTCGCCAAGCCCGAACGCCCGGACGCGCCTCCCGGATGCGGGGAGAGGGAAAGAGCCCGTTGAGCAGTCTTGGCGCGATATTTCCTTGGCTTGCTTCAGCATGATTTTCCAACTGGCGCCCTACGGGCAAACCGGGAACAAGGCGCATTTTAACCTGGCCCGGGCCTGTCCCTCCAGACCGTCATTTGCCTTTCATCCGCCGCGGCTCCTCTGCGGCCTGTCCGCGCCCCGTCGGTCCGGGCCGGCGGCCGCGCCTTAAGCGCCGGAGGGGGGCGGCCACGCTCCCGTGAAGCAACTCGGTCTTGAGGCACCTTGCCCGGGCTTCCCCCCGGAACTCCCCGGAACTCCCCGGAACTCCCGGAACTCCCCGGAACTCCCGAAGCCCCATTAAGCCCTTCAGCCGCCAGGTTACAGGCGCTCGCGCCCAAACGCGACACGCCGCCGCTGCGGCAAAGGCGGCGGCGACTAGCGCCACCCCCATTTCTCCCCCCTTCCAAAGCGGCGCCATGCCCCCCTCTGACTCCAAGCCGCAAGGCCTCAGGGCCAGCTCTCCGAAAGGCGGCTCCGGAACAGTCCCCTCCGTCCCCGGACGCCATTGCCAGGGAGGGCGAAGGATGCCAGTCGAACTCAAGGTCCGGAACCTCGCCATCATGGAAACGCTTTCGCTCTCCTTTTGAAGCATACCGGAGAAAGCCATAATTCTAGGTTCGCTCAAGAAAATATCACCAAAGAAATCAGTTCCCTTTTAACCGATCCAGCTTGCAGTTGCCTTTTTCAGTTTCTTATCCGCCTATTCGCCTATTGCTCTCCTTCCGAGGACAAGGTAAATTGAACGGATTCGATAATAATTCCTCTATCGCCCCCGACGCGACCGAAACTCTGGAGCGTAACCTTGAAGCCAGCCCCAATCCTTATCGCTTCACTTTTGAAGTCAGAGTCCCCGTTGCCCTCCGTCCTCGTCCGAGGCTGGGTAAAGACCCGCCGGGACGCCAAGGGCTTCTCCTTCGTCGAGCTGAACGACGGCTCCTCGCTGGCCTCCCTCCAAATCATCGTGCCCGAGGGGCTCCTTGGCGCCGAGGGCTTGAAAGACGTCTCCACCGGGGCGGCGCTGGAAGCGGAGGGCGAACTCGCGGCGAGCCAGGGCAAGGGCCAGAAGTGGGAGCTCGCGGCGCGCCGTCTTAACGTCCTGGGCCCCGCCGGACCCGACTACCCGCTCCAGAAGAAGCGCCATTCGGACGAGTTCCTTCGGGAGAAGGCGCACCTGAGGGCCCGGACCAACAAGTTCGGCGCCGTCTTCCGGCTCCGGAGCCTCTGCTCCTACGCCGTCCATACCTTCTTCCGGGACAGGGGCTTCCTCTACGTCCACACCCCCATCATTACCGGAAACGACTGCGAGGGGGCGGGGGAGCTCTTCTCGGTTACGACGGGCCGCCCCGGAGGGGAAGGGGGCTGCCCGAAGCCGGACTCTGCGGGAGCCGCTTCCGCGAACGCCTCGGCACCGGCCGACCGGAAAGGCGGCGCCGCGGGGGGCGGCTTCTTCGGGAAGCCGGCCGGCCTCACTGTTTCCGGCCAGCTTGAGGCGGAGCTCCTGGCCCTGGCCTTAGGCCGGGTCTACACGTTCGGGCCCACCTTCAGGGCCGAGAACTCCAACACCCCCCGCCACGCGGCGGAGTTCTGGATGATAGAGCCGGAGGCGGCCTTCTTCGACCTTGACGACGACATGGACCTGGCAGAGGACTTCGTGAAGAGCGTGGTGTCGACCGCCCTCCGGGAGGGCGCCGAGGACCTCGCCCTTTTCGACAGTTTCGTAGAGCCGGGGCTCGTTTCCCGCCTGGAGGAGCTTTTGACGGCCGGCTGGGCCAGGATCCGCTACTCGGAGGCGGTGGAGATCCTTTCTTCCAGCAAAGCGAGCTTCGATTACAAGCCGGAGTACGGCTCCGACCTCCAGACCGAGCACGAGCGGTTCCTCTGCGACGTCCACTTCAAGGGCCCGGTGTTCGTGAGCCGCTATCCGGCCTCGATAAAACCCTTCTACATGCGCCAGGAGGAGGGGGGCACGGTTGGGGCCATGGATCTGCTGGTCCCCAAAGTGGGCGAGCTCGTGGGGGGGAGCCAGAGGGAGGAGCGGATGCCCCTCCTTCTGGCCCGAATGAAGGAATTGGGCCTCGATCCCGCGGCCTATTGGTGGTACCTGGATTCCCGCCGCTGGGGCGGGGCACCCCATTCGGGTTTCGGGCTGGGCTTCGAACGACTCCTCATGTTCCTCACGGGGGTCTCCAACATCAGGGACGTGATCCCGTTCCCAAGGACACCTGGGAACCTGGAGTTCTAGACCCGTTTCCCCGGAACGCCCTGATTACCAGAAGCGCCAGGAGCGCTCGGACTGCCAGGAGAGCCAGAACGCCCTGGGGCG
Source organism: Deltaproteobacteria bacterium (assembly GCA_031267005.1). GTDB lineage: Bacteria > Desulfobacterota > Desulfarculia > Adiutricales > Adiutricaceae > JAIRZX01. The sequence goes on along the minus strand of JAIRZX010000633.1, from coordinate 972 downwards.
TCAGGACTGCCATGACCGCCGTGACTGCCAGGAGCGCCCGAACTGCCAGGAGCGCCCGAACTGCCAGGAGCGCCCGAACTGCCAGGAGCGCCCGAACTGCCAGGAGCGCCCGAACTGCCAGGAGCGTCAGGACTGCCGCTTAACGCCAGGACTGCCAGGAGCGCCAGGATCGCCGCTTAACGCCAGGACTGCCAGGAGCGCCAGGAGCGCGCTGTGCCGCCCGGACGCCCTTTTTGGGCATGGTGCCTGGCTAAAGTCGGCCCGGAGGGGCCTGCCGCCTTGCAGTCCCAGGTGCCTGTCCGGCACCGGCGTCTTTGGCAGGGGAGAATCGCGCCCGCCAGGCTCAGTGGCCTGGAACCGGCCATTTCGCGAATTTCCCCCCGGGAAGGCTCCCGGAAAGCCCCGGGTCAGTTCCGGGAAGACCTTTCCGAACGGCCGCCGTAACGCCCGGGAAGCGCCCGTTATATGGTAGAATTTGAAGGACGGATCCTGTAGAGTGGCACGGTAAATATCGCATCCTGCCCTCTGGCCTCCCCCTGCGGGCCCCGGAGGGCGAGCGGGCGGCGGCCGGAGGCGCCGGCCGGTCTGTACCGAGGCGGGAACGCCTCCCGAACTTGGAGTTAAGCGTATGTCGATGATCGTGGGTATGGCAGGCAAGGGCGGGACCGGCAAGACCACCCTGGCGGGCCTCGCCGTGAGGTACCTCGCCAAGAAGGGCAAGGTGCCCATCCTGGCTGTGGACGCCGATTCCAACGCCAACCTGGGCGACGTCCTGGGCATGAGCTACGAGCACACCCTGTCCGAGGCGCGGGAGGAGATGAAGTCCTCAGTGGGAAACGTGTCCATTACCAAGGACACCCTGATTGAGTTGAGGACGCAGGAGGCCATCGTCGAGGGGGACGAGTTCGACCTGGTGGTCATGGGCCAGCCCGAGGGTTCCGGCTGCTACTGCGCCGCGAACTCCATCCTGGC
>JAIRZX010000550.1 GCA_031267005.1 Deltaproteobacteria bacterium | reverse complement strand
ACCCCAGCTGCCGGGATCCAGCTTCAGGGTCAGGGGGCGGACGACCGAATCCTCCGCCAGGCGATCGACCAGCCTGATCGTGAACGGGAACCTCTTGTGGAGCCTCGCCCCGCCTTTCGCCGGCAGCTTGCGGGCACACGGATCCAGAGGCTTCCTGTGCCTGTCCGGGACGAATGCTTTCGGCTGTTTTTCGGGTCTCACGAATCTGCCCTTTCGGGCGCCCTTACGGGCGGCTTGCAGGCCCTTGCGGGCCGCTCCCCTCGGGAATGCTGCATGCCGGCGTTTCCCCCCGGCCCGTTTCGGGCTTGCTCTGTCGCGTGTCTGCAGCCGGGGCTTCCGGAGGTCGGGACTGGGGAAGCGTCCCGCCGCCGGTCTTGAACCTGTATACAACGCAGCAGGATAGGCACTGCTTACCCTGGTCAACCCGGGCTTGAACTTTTCAGATCAAGCCCCACAGCCTTGGCGGGGGGTAGTTGACTTATGCGTTTCCGGACTTGCCCGCAGTACAGCCGCACGAATTCGGCAGCGGGCTCACTGGGAAGCGGATCATGGAAAAAACTCACGGGTCATGTTCAGCGCGGGAAGGCCCGGACGGACGCGACGAACGACTGCCCCCCCTCTTAGCCGCCCGTGACGGCGGGCGTGACGCCAGGATGCCCCCCGCGTATTCGGAGTCGAGGCGGTGGGCGTATGCGGACAGGGAGGGACTCCTCCGTCAGGCCGCCGTGGCTGGCGAGCTCCAAGGGAGCGGACGTCTGCATCCGGAATGGCGGATGCGGCATAAGGCGGCCGCTGAAACTGCCTGAGGGGCGAAGGGACGGGCTTCAGGCCGCTGGAGCAGGGCCCCGCCAAGCCCCGCCGGGCCCCCCCGATATTCTTCAGGCCCCCCGCGGCGGACGGCCCGACCGCGCCGAGGCCGGAGTCCCGCCACGGCGGGAAGGACGGCGGTCCAGTCGGGGAGTCCCGTCTCGGCGTCTGTACGATGAGTTACCCGAACATGAACGGATGCGCGGCGGCCGCGAAGCGGGGGTTCCTCAGTTTTATGACTAATGTTTCCCTTTGCCGGAAGATGTCCTGCCAAGGGATTGGGCATCAAATGGTCGTCTGCGCTGGCTCGTATGTTTTCTTGCGGGGAAAGCGGATCGTTACCGCTTCGTCCAGGTTTCTGAGCTGCGCAGACCCGGGCGGAAACCGAGGAATCAATGGCTGCCTGGACGTCCGCTGAATTTCCACGGCGGAAAATGATGACCTTCATATTGATGAAGTCGCAAGCTATCGCTGAGGCGATAGGCGCGGACGGAAGAGCGTCAGCATGTCAAAGGCCTCCATGGCGGGGCCCATCAGGCGGCGGCCGGGCGTTCTCTAGCCGCGCGCGTCTCACTGGCCGGAGCCCGGCGGCTCAGGCAAGGCCGCTCTGGCAGCCGCTTCCCGCTCCGCCTTCCGGGCGCGGGGCCTTATTACTTTCCACTGGATAATCATGAGAGGGGTGAAGAAGACGGCGATGCCCAGTCCGATGAGCATCAGCTTGTACGCAGGATCCATGGAATAGCTCCTTGGCTTATGGTTTGGTCCGGCGGCGTCGCCAAGTTCAAGTACTGGGCAATGAGGAAAAAGAGAAGAGCCACTCCATAGGCTCTCTCGCTGTCCGGCGTGCTCTGGAACAGGCCCACTAGGAGGGAACCCGCAGCCGTTTTGTCGCAGACGCTTACTGTCTACTTGAAGATCTGGTCTAGCTTCCTGGCAATGTATGGAAAGCTATCGATTATCATGGCTTCTTCTTTCTGTTTGGACGCGTCCCCGTCCTTGTATTGAAACTGTAGCACGGGGCGGCGGTTTTTGCCAATGAGATTGAATGGCTCGGTCGGGGTGCCAGGCTTTTACGTAGCTGGTTTCGGTTTTGCTCCCTTGAACGGGCGTCGGGACGAGCTCGCCGGTTGCTTTCAGTTTCCTGTCCGTCGTTTCGGAGTCGAGAGCCATGTACTCTGCGGCTTCTGTCCCGCGCTTGGCGCGGAGGATGACCCGCTTGGCGGCGGTCTCCGGGGCCTCGCCGCAATTGAGAATTCCGCCGCCGGCTCCGTTGCATGGCTTCCATCCCAAAGTCGTAGCGGGCGGTGACGCAGCGGGAGCGGACGGGGCCGGGGCCGGGAGACGTGGAGACGAAGCGCCCGCTGGGACGGCGGGGGCGCTCCAGTCGAAGGGGAGGAGTTGCGTAGGGGCCTTGAACTCCCTGAAGCTAGTATGTTGCAAGGGTCTCGGACGCTGCTGGAGGCGGCGCCGGGAGGCCTGGACGCAACATGCGGGAAGGTCGGCCCTGCGGGCGCGGGTGCGGGCGCGGTCGCGGTGAGCGCCGTCAGCTTCGCCAGCGGGGGCCCCTTGTTTCAGTCATGAAGGAGGGGCCGTCCCGGGCCTCGGGGAAGCTGACTGGTTGCGAGGTCGGGATAAAGCGGTCAGGGTCGGGAGAGGAGAACAGGAACGGGGCGAGCAGGGTTATGAGCGCGGCAATCGCGATGGCGGCCATAAGCGCCAGGATCGCCACGGAGGAGCGTCCGCCGCGCCTGCGGGAATGACGCAACCTCCGCTGCGCGAAGGCGTTGCGGCGATTGTGTAGGGGTGGTGTCAAGGATCATGCTCCGTTGTTCCGCCTAGGGGCGGAAAGCTATAGAATCGAACGCTGGGGTGCCGTACTTCAGAAGGATGGGGTTGTCCCGCGAGGTGTAACCGCCGCGCTCGGCTTCCCCGGGTTGGAAACAGCAAAAGCAGCTGAAAAGGAAATGTACGTCATTTACGGCGAAAGAACGGAAGGCGGCGAACATGGCGAGCGGCGAGCCACGGGAGTCCGTCGTCTTCCCGGTGAGAAAGCTGTTCGCGCCCTGCATCCCCTTCGAATCGAACACGGTCGCTCCGTCGAAGACGCACTTTTCGAGTAGCGCGGCGGAGGCCCCCGAGACGGTGGCGTAGGTCTCGTAGCCGTAGGAATTCAGGCATTCCAGTTGCCTGCGGGTGAAGGGTGAACGGATTATCTCCATTGAGACGGTCCTCTGTTGGGAGGTATCGGCGTAGCTGAAGTTTTGGACGGACTCTCCTCTGCTCCGGGAAAGCGGTCGGCTTCCGTCACCCGGCGTGAGGTCGGGATGGTAATTCAAGGTGAAGGATGGCGAGCAGCCGGGGAGGGTATTCTCGCTGTCGAAGACCGGCCAGGACTCTGGCGCGGGGAGAAGGCCGGGACATGCGGGAAAGACGGCCTGTCCTGAGGAAGATAGTTTTATGCTTGATGAAAAGGGGGATGGAAACATGTCGTTTTTTCCTTCGACCGACCCCGCAGATGCCAGAAATATGGGGCATGACGTACAGATACAGTTGTGGCGTTTGTTCCGATGTTTTAGCCAACAGCTCGTTATCGAGACAGTTGTGCCTTATTGGATGCTCTGCCGAAGATATGCCATATACTTAATGATGATTAAATTTTTGGAATTTCCAATAGTAATTTTTTTAAAGATCGGAAGAGCAC
>JAIRZX010000506.1 GCA_031267005.1 Deltaproteobacteria bacterium | reverse complement strand
GCCAGGCACCACTCCGCCATCAAGGACGTGGGCCGGGCCCCCCTGTTCCGCGCGGCCCTCCTGCGCGTGTCCGACGACTCCTGGGAGTTCCTGGCGAGCTACCACCGCCTGGCCCTGGACCCCATGAGCGTGGCCATACTCCTCCGCGAGATCCTGGGCGGCGCGGCCGAAGCCGAGGCGGGGCCGGCGCCCTCCTACTCCGCGTTCATGGAGCGCAAATGCGACCCCGCCGCCCGCGCGCGGGACCTGGAGTACTGGAAAGGCGAGCTTTCCGGGCTCTCTTCCCCCACCAGGCTCCCGGGCCGCTTCCCCCAGCACGGGGGAGGCCCGGCCGCCGCGGCGAGCAGCATCTCCGACACGGCCCTCCTCAAGCTCCCCGGGGAACTCTCCCGGGCCGTCAAGGAGGCCGCCGCCAAGTGCGGCGCGCCGCTCGACGCGTTCCTCATGGCCGCGTGGGGCGTGCTCCTGACCCGCGCCTCCAGGAGCGGCTCCGCCACCTTCGGGCTGGCCGTGCACGGCCGTTCGGGGGAAGCGGAGGAGGAAGGCTTGATGGGGCCGGCCTGGTCCATAGTGCCGGTCACGGTGAAGGCGGACGGCTGCGCCAGGTTCTCCGACGTGGCGCTGGAGACCGCGCGCTCGGCAGCCGAGGGCTCGAGGCATTCGGACGTGAGCCTCTACGACCTGGAGAAGGCGTCCCCCCTGAAAAACGAGACCGTGGGCCACTTCTTCGGCATGCGCGTCAGCATGATCCCCCGCGACACCGGCGCCGCCAAGGTGGAAGCCTTCGAGGCGCGGCCGAGGGCCTTCGCGTTCCCTCTGGCGATCTCCTGGGACGAGGAGCCGGTGCTGTCCGCCGAGTTCACCTACGACACCGGGCATTTCCTCCCCTGGCAGATCCACATCCTTTCCGAGAGCTACCTGTCCATACTGGCCTCCGCAGCCTTGGACCCCTCGTCCCCCGTAAACCGCCTGAAGCTTTCCTCGGACGCCCAGCGCCGTTCCCAGATAGAGGCCGAGGCGGCGCTGGCCCGCGTCTACGAGGGCGGGACGGCGCCCAGGCTATTCTCCAAGTGGGCGGGGCTGGGGCCCAAGCGCCCCGCGGTCGCGCAGGGCGCGCGCCAGCTCTCCTACGGGGACCTCGCCCGCGACTCCGGCTCGCTCGCGAGGGCCCTGATCGCTTTGGGCGTAAAACCCGGCGCCGACAGGGTCGGCCTTTTGATGGACCGCACCCCCGCCTACCCCGGCGCCCTCCTGGGCGTGCTCAAGAGCGGCGCGGCCGCGGTGCCGCTCCCCTTCGGCGACGAGGCCGGGATTCTCCTGAGGCTCCAGGACGCCGCCCCCAAGGCGGTCGTCGTGGACGGCCCTTCGGTACCACCGGAGCTGTCCAGGGTCCTTGACAGGGCGTCGGCCGCGGCGGTACTGGACCGCCTGGGGCGCCCGCTCGAGGCGGGCGCGGGGTCCGGCTTCATCGGGCAGGCCGCTCCCGCCGGGGACGGCGGGGTGGCGGGCCGCGACGGCGGGCCCCCCCACCAGGACGGTCCGGAAGCCCAGGCCGGGCGGCCCGGGGACGGAGCCCAGGCGGGCGCCTCCGCCGCTGGAGGGGACGGTTACGCCGGGGGAGACGGCGGCTCGCCCGGTGCGGACCCGGACGGAACCTCCGCCCACTTCGACCCCGGCCCCTGCCTCGCCGAGCCAGACAGCCCGGCCTACGTCTGCTACGCGCGGGATCCGGAAGCCGAGGGAAGCCTGGCGGGCGTCGTGGTGAGCCACGCGGCGCTCTTAAACCTCACGGCTTGGATAGTCGAATTCCTGGATCTCCGTTCGGAGGACACGCAGAGCGCGTTCATGCCGTTCACGAGCGAGATATCCTTCCTGGAGATCCTGGCCCCGCTGGCTTGCGGGGCTCGGACCCTCGTGTTCACCGAGGCCGAGCGCCGCGACATGGGGCTCCTCTACCGGGCCGCCGCGGACGGCGGATGCTCCTCCGTCTGGCTCCCGACGGGGGGGCTCAAGCTCTTCGCCTCCAAGTTCCCCCTTAGCCCCTTCCAGATACTTTCCGCCGCGGGCGAGGGCCTGCCCGCGCCCATACGCATCCTGGACCCCGGCGCCTGCCGGATCTCCTCCGTGCTGGGCGTCCCCGAGTGCGCGGGCGCCGTGGGCGGAGAGTCCAGCACGCCGGGCGGCGTCCCGACGTCGCTCGGCTTCTCCGCGCCCAACTGCCCCGCCTACGTCCTGGACGACCAGGGCGAGCTCCTGCCGGCCGGCTTTACCGGCGAGCTCTACATAGGCGGTGCCCAGACCGCCATGGGCTACCTGAACCGCCCGGAACTTACCGAGCGGCTCTTCCCTCCCGACCCCTTCGCGCGCTTTTCCCCGCCCTCCTTCAGGTCGTCCAGGCTCTTCCGCACCGGCATACTCGCGGTCCGCCACCCCGACGGCAGGCTCTACGGCATGGGGCGCGTCTCGCGCGGCCCGGCCGCGCTCCCGCGCTACTCGCCCGCCGTGCCGGACGATGCGCCGGAGTCCTCGGACGGCATGCCGCTGGAGGACCCGCTCGGGTTGGCCCCCCCGCAAGCGGCGGACGCCCCTTTGGAATTCGCGGGCGCCGGGACCGGCGCTTTCGCCGAAGCCGGAGTTCCGCTTGGCGGCGGCGGCGTCCTTACCCCCGGCGATGCCGCAGCGGCCGAAGGGCCGGTTTCGGCGAGTACGCGTAAAGCGGACTCAGCCATAGCCGGCGGCGAGGCGGGCGAGGGCGCGGCCTATGCCGCGCCGGGCGCCGGGGACGGCCTTTCCGCGGAAGCCGTGACAGGAGTGGGGCTGGACGCCTATGCGGGCCCCGCGCCCGATACCGGATCCGGATCCGAAGCCGAAGCCGAAGCCGAAGCCGGCGACGTTTCGGGCGCCGAAGCTGAAGCAGAATCAGAATCAGAATCCGAAGCTGAAGCTGAAGCTGAAGCTGAAGCAGAATCTGAAGCAGAATCTGAAGCAGAAGCTGAAGCTGAGGCTGGGCCGTCCGCTGCGGGGCTCCCCGCTACCGGGGCCGGAACCGCCGCCGTTTCGGAGCCTGAGCCAGAAGCGGGGCGCGAGGCCGAGCCGGCCTTCGACGCGGACGAAGCCGCGACAGCCGAGCCCGTAGCCGATCCGGGCGCGGCGGCTATCGACGAGCCGGCAGCCGTGCCCGACCTCCCCGAGGACGTCGGCGCTGACATCGCGACTGAATTCGCGCCGGAAATCGTGCCGGAGCTCTATGCGGACCTTGCCGCGGCCGACGGGCCGGCAGCCGCGCCAGACGTCGCCGAGGACGTTGACGTCGACCTCGACCCGGAAATCGAGCCGGAGCTCGATGCGGACCTAGCCGAGGCAGACGAGCCGGTCGCCGTGCCCGACTTCGCCGCTGACGTTGCCGTTGACCTCGAGCCTGAAATCGTGCCGGAGCTCGATGCGGACCTAGCCGAGGCAGACGAGCCGGTCGCCGCGCCCGACATCGCCGCGGGCCTCGCCTCCGGCCTCGGGCCGGATCCCGCCTCCGACGCCGCGCCCGACATCGCCGCGGGCCTCGCCTCCGGCCTCGGCCCGGATCCCGCAACCGACGCCTGGCCCGGCATCGCGACGGGCGCCGGGGCGGACTCCGAGGCCCTCGCCGGGCTCGACGCCGAGCCGGACGTTTCCCCGGGCGGCGAGCCGGCGGCGGGGCCAGGACTGGCCGCGGGCGCCGCGCTGGAAGCCTTCACGCCGGAGGCGGGCGACCCCGACGTCCTGGACCTCGCGTCCATGGACGACGTTTCCCTGGACGGTTTTTCTGGGATACCCCCGTCCGCTCCCGACGCGGGCCCGGGCCCGGCTCCGACTCCGGACGCGTTCCCCCCCTTGGGGCACTCGTCCGGCCGTGGCTTGCCGGATCTCCTCGCCAAGCCGGGAGTTTCCGCAGCCGCTCCGCTTTCCGGGACGGCGCCGGTTTCCGGGACGGCGGAGGACGACGGCATAGAGGAGCTTCCCCTGGAGGACGTGTTCCTGGAGGAAGACGCCGGGCAGGAAAGATTCCTGGCGGGAGCCGGCG
>JAIRZX010000428.1 GCA_031267005.1 Deltaproteobacteria bacterium | reverse complement strand
CCGCCCCCGCCCCAGTCCCGGCGGCCGCCGCGCAAAGCTTGATTCCGCCGCGAAAGCCCTCCCCAGCCCTCTCATCCGACCGCATCGGGAACATTAGTGAGTGCGCGCAAGGTTTCAGTTAACGGGGTTGAAGACCTCATCCCCCGCTGGCCTCTGGCTACCTCCCTCATAACCCGGTACCGCCTCCCCTGTAACCCGATACCGCCTCCCCCGTAACCAGGTACCGCCTCCGGCCCGGCACAGGACAGCCCCTCCCTTGAGCCCGTTAACGGATACGTCCGGCTCGGCTCCCGTCCCGGTACCGCCTCAGTCTCTTCTCCTGTCCAGCTTCCGGGTCACCCCTCCGGCGGGAAAGGGTGCGCGGCCAGATACCTCGCGCTTTCCTCCAGGCTATCGGCGTGGTGGTTTTCCACGGTGGCGGAAGGGTCCAGCCCCCTTTCGGCCAGAAGCCTCCATGCCAGGGGGAAGTCTATTTTCGCGCTGCCCATGGGCAGGTGCTGGTCGGCGCTCCCGTCGTTGTCGTGGAGGTGCAGGTGACACGTCCGGTCGCCCGTTATGTCCAGCCAGCGGCCGAGGTTCCTCCAGCCGGACCCCATGCCGGAGTGGTGCCAGTGGCCCAAATCCAGGCACATGCCGGCCCTGTCGGGGGGCATGTGCTCCAAAAGCGTCCTGATGGCGCGGGGGGAGCGGTCCGCCGTGTTCTCAATGAAGAGTTTGGACCCGCAGGCGTCCGTTACGCCTCCCCAAGCTTTAAGCGAGTTTTTGAGCCATGCCTGCGAGGGCCGCGAGAGAGGCCCTTCCAGATCGTCCGGGCCCATGGTCTGGTGTTTGGCGGGGGCGGCTTCGGAGTCCTTCAGGGGCCTGAAGCAGGCGTGCCCTACCAGGTGCGCCGGGGCGTACAGGGCCGCCGCCTCCGCCGAGCGCTTGAGGATTTCCCTTCCGGCCCCGTCGGGGGTTCCGGGAAGGACTCCCCTGTAGGGGAGATGCACCCCGCAGCCTCCCAGCTCCCCGTTAACTATAGCCGCGATCTCTTTGTGGGAGCCGGGATCCAGCGCGTCCCATCCGGCGTTGAAGTACAGCTCCGGCAGGTAGCCCAGGCGCTTCAAGAGCGCGAAGTGCCTGTCCCGGGACATCGCGCTCGTCAGATAAAGTGTGGCGAAGATCCGCATGGCTTCCAAGGCGGGGCCCGGCGCGGGCCGCGGCCCGCGTCCGGAAGGCGGTGGGGGGGCTTGAGCGCCCCCGGGAGTATAACGGCTGGCGGATGCCGGAGCCGGGCTTGGCGGGCCCGCGAGGTTCCGGCCGGAAGGACCCGGCGGGCGGGGGAGAGGCAAGGGGCGGCGGCGGGGGCGGCTGGAGCACAGGGAGGCGAGCGGAGGGCAAGGGCGGGGGGAGCCTAAGGCGAGGCGGGGTTTGAGGGCCGTAACCCGTCTCCTGCTCGTTCGCGCCGTGCTTCCGGCGAGCTCGTGCCGTGGCCCCGAGCCTCTCAGTCTATGCCTCAAAGCCTTTCAGGTATTGCCTCGAAGCCTTTCAGGCATTGCCTCAAAGCCTTTCAGGCTATGCCGCCGAGACGCCCGGGGCATGCCCTTTGGGCCTTCATGGGAAAACTCGGCGGCTCCCGGGCCGCCCTCCCGGCTTAAGGGCGTTGCCCTGGAGGGTCCGCGCCCGAAGGAGCCTTCCTACAGCCTCCTCCCGAGGGCCTTCAAAGCCTCCCTGATCAGGTGCTCCAGGACCGCGTCGCCGGACTTGCCCGGCGGCGGCACGATGCCGCGCAGGGCCTTTTCAGCCTCGACGCGGGTGTATCCCATGTTCTGGAGGGCGGACGAGGCCTCGGAGACTTGCCCCGCCGGGGCGCCTCCCGGGCCTCCGGTGGAGCCCGCGTCAGGCGCCGAGGCCGCGTCGGTGAGCTTTCCCGCCTTGTCCTTGAGCTCGAGCATGATGCGTTCGGCTGTCTTGAGCCCGATGCCCTTGACCGAGGAGAGCCTGTGGAGGTCCTGTTCGGCCACGGCGCGGGCCAGATCCGGGGGGTCGAGGGAGGACAGGAGGGTGAGCGCCAGCTTGGGGCCCACCTTGTTGACCGAGAGCAGGATGTCGAAGGCGTCCCTCTCCGGGCGGGTGAGGAACCCGTAGAGCTCCGCGGACTTTTCGCCCCAGACGGTCCTGGTGTAGAGTTCAGCCTCGGTCCCCTCCGGGGGGAGCCTGAGCGTGGTGGACATGGGCGAGGTCACCGCGTAGCCCACGCCGCCCGGGGTCCCCACGACCACCCTGCCGGAGGGGGACTTCTCCAGGATCTTCCCCAGGACGCGTTCTATCATTTGGGTTCCCCCACGCGGAAGCCCATGGCCGCCAGATCCTCGGGGGCCAAAGACTTCCAGCTGGAACTCCGGGCCCGGGCGGCGCGCATCAGCGGCGCCCCGGCGCAGGCGAGCCTGGCGCCCGCCTGGGCGGCGTGGCACATGGCCACGGCCAGCGCGTCCGTGGCGTCGGGCGGGGCTTCTTCAGCGAGCCCCAGGGTCCGGGAAACCATGAAGGCCACCTGGGCCTTGTCGGCCCTGCCGGAGCCGCAGACGGAGCTCTTGACCAGGGTAGGCGAGTACTCGAAGACGGGCAGGCCCTTCAAGGCCACGGCCGTTATGGCCGCCCCCCTGGCCTGGGCCAGCTTGAAGGCCGAGCGGGGGTTCTTGTATGTGAAGACGTCCTCCAGCGAGCAGGCCTGGGGGCCGTAAGAGTCCAGGATCTCCCCCAGGCCCTCGAAGATGCGCTTGAGCCTCTCCGAGAAGGGGAGCGAGGCGGCGGGCGATATCCTCCCGAAGGCCAGGATGCTGATCGACTGCCCCTGGCATTCCAGCACCCCGTAACCGGTGTGCAGGCTTCCAGGGTCGATGCCGATGATCCTGACCCCCCCGGAGCGGGAAAGAACGGGGCCCGGCCCGCCCGTGACCATGGCGCCCGCAGCGCGGGGCGGGTCAGCGCAAGGGGCGGCCGGCCGGGGGTTCCGGGGACTTTGCCCGGGGCTCCCGTTGACGGCTTCCGGAGCGCCGGCCGCGTCTTTCGCGGCGCTCCCGGCCCTGGCCGCGCCTGCGCGCGGGAACCTCGCGGCTGGGGCCTCGGCGACGGGGATCTTCACCGAGGCGAGCTCGGCGCGGGTGATGACGGCACCTATCACCGCCGCCCTGGGCATCCTGGAGGAGGCGGTTGCCCTGGCGGCAGGCGCGGCCTTGAACGCGGGGGGATTCTTCTGGGAGTGGGCCTTCGCGGTCCCGGCTCCCGCCGCTTTCCCGGCGTCCGGGGGCTTCGCGCCCGTCGGCCGGGCACGGTCGCCGCCTCCGTCTTCCCGGCCGCCGACAACGGCTTCCAGGCCGGTGACTCCAGGCTCCCGGCCGCCGACAACGGCTTCCAAGCCGGTGACTCCGGCTTCCAGGTTGACGCCTCCGTCTTCCCGGCCGCCGACAACGGCTTCCAGGCCGGTGACTCCGGGCTCCCGGCCGCCGACAACGGTTTCCAGGCCGATGCCTCCGGGCTCCCGGCCGCCGACAACGGTTTCCAGGCCGGTGACTCCGGCTTCCAGGTTGACGCCTCCGGCCTCCCGGCCGCCGGCAAGGGACTTCTTGCGGGCGTCCGTTGCCTTCAAGGCCGGAGACCCGTCTACGGCGCCTCCTGCGGTTCCGTCAAGGCAAACTACGCCGTCGGATCCCGAGGGCGGCGGGCCGTTTCCGGGCGGCCGGGCGCCTCCCCCGGGTTCCGGGGGGCGGCTACTCATCCATGAGGCCCTGGGCCGACTCGTCGGAGAAGTCTATGTTGGAC
>JAIRZX010000345.1 GCA_031267005.1 Deltaproteobacteria bacterium | reverse complement strand
GCCACGCGGAGAAGTCGTCCTTGTTGTGGAACATCGTCTTCAGGTCCGGGAACGGCGCTTCCGGGTCCAGGATACGCATGGCCGCCTTCTCCCCGAAGGCGGCCGGCACGGTGCAGGCGCGCGCCTCCGCCTCGGAGTCGCGGCGCGCTATCTTGATGCGCCCGCCCTGGCGCCTTCTCCTCAAGGCTATGCCCAGACGTGATATGGTTTTGAAGCGGGAGACGATGGCGGGGTGGACGCGGGCGGGGCCCTGAACATCTCGTGGAGGACCCCGTCGAAGCGCTTGCGGACCAGCATGCAGTCCCGCTTGGGCTCCGGGTGGATGGCCGGGACGTGCCCGGCGAAGGCCTCGGCGGGAGGAGTTCAATTAGGTTCTTGATGTGCTTGTCTTCGCCGTGTATTTCCGAGGCGCCCTTTAGCAACACGCGCCGCTCAAGGTTCAAGGCGTCCAGCCCCAGCCTCGATCCTCCCGAGAAGGGTCCCCCCGGCGGCGGCGAGCCGGAGCCTTGCCGCCTCCCTGGCGCGGCGAGCTCTGCCGTTTCATTCAAAAGCGCCCCCGTCACCCCGAAAGCGTCCAGGAAGTCCAGCGGGCGGGGCGGGTTCGGCAGGCTCTGCTGGTCGTGCCGGGGCCGGGAGAGCGTCACAGCTCCTCGCGCCACTGGGGCAGCCGGGCTGCCGTTAGGAGGCAACAGTTCAGCCACACTAAGGATCTCCCTGCAGGGAGTACGGTCACGGTCCTCTTCAGGATGATCTCGTCCGAGGGGCTTATGCCCTGGGCCGGGAAGAGCCCCTCGAAGGACTCGGGCCCAGGGAAGGCGGCGAGGGCCTCCGCGCCGAGCTCGCCCGCCTCGCCCCGGACCATGTCCGCCGAGGCCTTGCCGTCCCGGAGGAGCCCCGGGGCCCCTGCCGGGATGCTCTTGCCCGCCCCCGTCTACCCGGCCAGGACGTCGGCCGCAGGTCCGAAGGAGAGCGAGGGCGTTTCTATGAAGGCGAGGTTACGGACCTTGAGTTCGACTGGCATCCTTCGCCCTCCCCGGCAATGGCGTCCGGGGGCGGAGGGGACGGTTCTGGACCCGCTTTTCGGAGAGCTGGCCCTGAGGCCTTGCGGCTTGGAGCCAGAGGGGGGCATGGCGCCGCTTTGGAACGGGGGGGGGGGAGAAATGGGGATGGTCGCTAGCCGCCGTAGCCGTTGCCGCAGCGGCGGCGTGTCGCGTTTGGGCGCGAGCGCCTGAAACCTGCCGGCTGAAGGGCTTAATGAGGTTTCGGGAGTTACGGGGAGTTCCGGGGGGGAAGCCGGGGCAAGCGGCATCAGGGCCGAGTTGCTTCACGGGAGCGTGGCCGCCCCCCTCCGGCGCTTAAGGCGCGGCCGCCGGGCCGGACCGACGGGGCGCGGACAGGCCGCAGGGGAGCCGCGGCGGATGAAAGGCAAATGCCGGTCGGGAGGGACAGGCCCGGGCCAGGTTAAAAGGGGCCTTGTTCCCGGTTTGCCCGTAGGGTGCCAGTTGGAAAATCATGCTTAAGCAAATTACGCAAATATCACGCCAATGCTGCTCAACGGGCTCTTTCCCTCTCCCCGCATCCGGGAGGCGCGTCCGGGCGTTATGGCTTGGCGAGGGAGTAGGGAAGCCGGAAACCAGGGCGGGGGGGGAGCCGCATGCCTAGGCCGTTATCCTTCGGGATTCTGGAGTCCTTGGAAAACCGAGCTTAAGCTTCGAGGTTTCTTCCTCCGGGCTCTTGACGACGCCGTGCATGGCTTGGACGGCAACGGCAATCAAGTGAGATTTACTCCGCAAGGAGGGACTCGAGCGTACCGCCCGAGGCTTGCGCGCCGGATGTTCCGGAATCCTTCGACACGGTCGTCTTCGGGAGCGCCGTTCAGCGGCGCAGGGCCGATGCAGGGAGCGCGGAGAACTCCATGGCGCAGTGGATTTCGGGGAATTGAATCCGCAACGGTTGCGGCTTTTGCAGGATGGGGGTTTATTTGGCCGTTCGCTGCAGGGAAGGGATACGAAGCTGTAGGGCGGCGTAGGGCGGCGTAGGGCGGCGTAGGCCGGCGTAGGCCGGCGTAGGCCGGCGTAGGCCTGCGTAGGCCGGCGTAGGCCTGCGTAGGCCGGCGGCGCCGGACTGCCTGACGGAAAAGGCGGGAAGTAGCTGTCGCGCACAGGCCTGAGAGAAGCAAGGCTTTTGGGCCTTGACTGTCGAATGGGGAGCGCCATGGCCTCGCGCGTTTGTCCCAAGGTTCCGTTACTCTGAGTATTGCCATTGCTGATAAATATTAGAATAATATCTCAGAAATGACTATACCGTATATGAATTGAATACCCGCCAATTTCTAATATTTAGATTCAATGGCAATAAAATGTCAGATGACTGAAATTGTTTTGGATTGTTTATCGGACCAGACAACTTTTTTGAATCTTACCATCACATCAGACGTGCCGTAGACAGCAACGGCGGCTGCGTACACGTCAGTGGTTTCACCGAGATATTTTTTCGCATAATTTTTTTTTAATAACTGCTGAAAAGCATTTCTTATCATTGTTTGGAGTTTGCGGGTTATGAATTTTGCTCTCTTTCCTATGACGATTTCGCTGTCAGGGACAGGAATTTCCGCAGTCTTATTCGAGATAGTTGCTGCTTCGAATTTCATTTCTATGACAACCCATTCGTTACGAGGTCCCTGTACGGCCAGATCGGCCCTGCCTATATCGGAGGATGGTTCAGGCATGGACAATTTGTTGCCGAATTCCAGAAGAAGTTGCAATATGGATCTAAAAAAGAATTCGTTTTGTCTCACGGAGTCTTGCTGGCCGTTTTGGCTCCCAGAATTGCGCTGAATTATTCCGGCTAGGATAGCCGAGAGGTACAGTTCGCATTTGTCCGCGTCGCGTGCTCCGAAAGCATCGAGGAATTGAATATATTTTTGATTTAGGAATTGTTCATAATCGGATGTGTTGGGAGGAGCGAGGAAACCAGCTAAAAGTTCCCGGCGTATCGAATCCCTGATCTCGTTGTTAGGTATTTCAAGGCGGTATTTTTTTGTGTTGCCCGAACCGGTAACGCTGCTGACTGTAAGGTATCCGGCCTGCATGAGCAGCACGGTAGTGTTTAAGTCGTTCAAATCCATTTCAGGGAAAGAATCAATGAAGGACAGGTCTTGGCCGAACACCTTGAAATAATCGGCATCGTTCTGCGATATCCGGCTCGCAAGCAAGGAGGACCCGGTTTTATA
>JAIRZX010000340.1 GCA_031267005.1 Deltaproteobacteria bacterium | reverse complement strand
CCCGGACGGGGAGTCGCCGGCGCCCCCGTCTGGGGGGAGGACCGGGCCAGCGGAAGCTTGCCGGGGCGGTCCGGCTTTGCCGTCGGGCCCGGCAAGGGGGCCCCGGGCGCCGGGCGGCGCGGCGCCGCTGGCGGCGGGCCGGTGCTCGGGACGCGCGGCCGCGGACCCGGGCGCCTCAGGCGTCGCGGGAGCCGAAGGCGGGCTTCCGGCTGCCGGAGGCAGATCCCCGCCAGCCTCGCGCATGGGCCTGGTGAGCGGGAAGGCCCTTCCGTGGCGCGCGGGAGCGCCGGGGCGGGGCTCGGGAGCGTCCAGGAGCGAAAGATCCGGGTCGAGATCCAGCCCGGGGGACTCCAGGCCGACGGGCGGCCTGGGCCCGCCCGGGCGGGTTGCGGAAATGGATTCGGGCGTTATGGTATTTTCAGTCAAGTTGCGTTACTGCCGGGTGTGGATTTTCGGGGGGCGGGACGTCGGCTCCGGCCGGGCGGGGCCTCTGGCGCCGCCCGGAGGCCGATGGGCCTCCGCCGCCCGTTTTGGCCCCCGGAAGGGGGTGTCAGGCTTGGATTATACCGGGCGGTTGCGGAGATTTTATGGAGGGCGGGTGGAATTGCCGTGAAATCCCCGACGGGTCGCAGGGACGCGTGGGCGGGCTTCCGCCTGGCCCCGGTGTCCCGCAGGATAGTATCTTTCGCGGGACGAAGGCAATCTTTCCGAGGCGGGCGCACCCCCCCCCGGACCGGCCCGCGGCCGCCCCGGAGCTAAGGGCTGGCGGGTTTTCCGGCGAATTTTCCGGCTAAGGAGCGTGCCGGGCAGGCGTTTCCGCGCCTAAAGCCGCGAAGCCGCCAGAAAACGAGGGTTCCGGGCCGCCTGAACCCGAAAGCGGGCCGACGAACCGGAAGGCGCGCCGAAAGAGCGGCGGCCCGGGAGTTTGCGGCGCCGCCTTCCGGCGCGGATGCCCGGCGCTCCCGCTGGCGGCCGGGCGGCATGCCCGGAAAGGCCGGCCCCTTCCAGCCTCCGGGCTTCCTGGCCTTCCGGCTTCCGGGCCTAGAGCGTTGCCATGCGCGAGGGCGTCGGCCGGGGCCTCTCGCGCTGTCCGGGGACTCCGGCTCCTCCGGTCCGGCCGCGCCCCCGCGCGGGCAGACCTTGCCGCGCGCGCGGGCCGAGCGGGCCCCCCGCGGAGCGCGGGCCGCCCGCGCCGCTCACGCGTGCGTCCAGCTCCGGGCGGCCGAGTGGTCCACCTTGAGGGGGACCTTCATGACCGGGGCTCCGGGGAAGAAGGGCTCGGAGCCGGCAGCTACCATTTCCTCGCTTATTACGCGGGTCGCCCGTTCCGCGTCGGCCTCTGGGACCTCGCACAGGAGCTCGTCGTGGATCTGCAGTACCAGCAGGGCCGAGGGGCACTCGGCGGCCAGGCGGCGCGCGGCGCGGAGCATGGCTATCTTTATGAGATCGGCCGCGCTCCCCTGGACCGGGGTGTTGATGGCGAACCTCTCGGCTTCGGCGCGTTCCCGTTGGCTGGCGGACTTGAAGCCGGTCAGGTAGCGCCTGCGCCCGAAAAGGGTGCGCACCTCGCCGGAACGGGCCGCGTCTTTCTTCACGCGCTCCATGTAGGAGTTGATGCCGGGGAAGCGGGCGAAGTAGCGCTCTATGAAGTCCCGCGCGGCCCCCTGCGGGATCTTCATCGCCTGGCCCAGCCCGAAGGCGCCCTGGCCGTATATGATGCCGAAGTTTATGGATTTGGCCCGTGACCTCTCCTCAGGGGTTACGGCTTCGGGAAGCTTCCCGAAGACGGCCGCCGCCGTCTCCCGGTGGATGTCCTCGCCGCGGCGGAAGGCCTCCGTGAGGGCCAGGTCCCCGGAGAGCTCGGCCATGACCCTCAGCTCTATCTGGGAGTAGTCGCAGGAGACCAGGACCTTTCCCTCCTCCGCCGTAAAGCAGCCGCGGATGTCACGTCCGTCCCCGGAGGCCGTGGGGATGTTCTGGAGGTTGGGGTCGGACGAGGAGAGCCTCCCGGTCAGGGTGGAGGTCTGGTGGAACGTCGTGTGGATGCGTCCGGTTAACGGGTTTATGGCCAAAGGGAGCCGGTCGGCGTAGGTGGACTTGAGCTTCGCGGTCTCCCTGTGCTGGAGGATGAGCTCGGCCACCGGGTGGAGCGGCGCGAGATCCTTCAGCACCGCCGAGTCGGTGGAGAGGGAGGTCTTCTTGTTCGTGCGGCGCCCGGAGGGGAGGCCCAGCTTGTTGAAGAGCACGTCCGCCACCTGGGAGGGCGAGCCCACGTTGAAGGAAAAGCCCGCCTCGTCCCAGATCCTGGCCTCCAGCCCGTCCAGGTCGCTGCCGAGGTTGAGGGATATGGCGGCCAGCCTCTCCGGGTCGGCCTTGAGGCCCGCCAGCTCCATGGAGACCAAGAGGGTTTCCAGGGGCAGCTCGACTTTCGAGTAGAGGTTCAAGAGCGCGGGATCCGAGGCCAGGTCAGCCTCGGCCGCCGGCGCCACGCGCAACGCCAGATCCGCGTCCTCGGCCGAATACTCGCAGGCGGACCGCAACCCCACGTCCGCGAAGGTGAACGCCCTCTTGGGGCTCTTCTTTTTGGGCTTGCCCTTTTTGCCGCCGTCGGCGCCCTTCCCGCCCTTCAAGCCGCCGCCGGGCGCGGGGCCCAGATCGAGGCCGAGGCCGGACGGGGCGCCGTCCCCCTCCTCGTTTTCCGCCTCCCCGTCCGGGGCGGCCTCCTCCCCGGGCGCAGGGCCTTCCGCGGCGTAGCCCCCCTCCGCCCGGCCGTCCGCCGCCGCGTCCGCCCCGGCGGCCGCGGCGCGGGCCCCCTCTATGGTCTCCGCGAAGGAGCGGGGGTTGTGGTCCAGGTACCTGAGGGAGAGCGCGTCAAGGGACTTGTGGTCGTCGGGGTTGAGGAGGTAGGCAGCGAGCATGGGGTCGGACGAGGGCGCCGGGAGCTTTAACCCGAAGCGGGCGAGGATCCTCCAGTCGAACTTGGCGTTCTGGGCGCAGAGGGACTTCGAGGGATCCAGGAGGAAGGGGGCCAGCCGCGCCAGGGAGCCCCCGAGGTCCTGGTTGGCGCCCTTAGCGATTTCCGGCCTGTGTCCGACGGGCACGTAGAAGGCGCGGTTGGTGCCGGTGGCCAGGCTTATGCCAACTATGGAGCAGAGCCCGGACATGACGGAGTCAGTCTCGACGTCCACGGCTATCTTCGGGGCGCGGGCGAGCTCGCCCTCCAGCTCTTTCCACCCGTCCTCCGAAGCCACCAGCGCGTAGGCTGAGTAGTCGACGGCGGGGGGGGCCTTCCCGGGCGCGGCCGCTGGTCCGGCAGCCGAGGCGGCGGGGGGCGAGGGCGCGTCCTTCCCGGCCTTGCGGGGCAAGCCCGCGCGCGGGTCGGGCCCTAACGCGGAAAGGAGCCTCCGGAAGTCCAAGAGCTCGAACGCGTCCCGCAGCTCGTCGGAGTCGCGGGCCGCTATCGCGAAGGATTCCAAAGGCAGTTCCGCCCGGCACCCCTCGCCCAGGGCGGCGAGCCTTCTGGAGAGCCGGGCGTCATCCTCGTGCGCCTTGAGTTTTCCCTTCAACAGCGGGGTCAAGTACTTGAGGGTGGACGCGTCCATTTCGGCGTAGAGGCGGTCGAGGTTTCCGAAATCCCGGACGAGCTTCAGGGCGGTCTTCTCGCCGATCCCGGCGACGCCGGGGATGTTGTCGGAATTGTCGCCCATGAGCGCCTGGCATTCCAGGAACTGCGGGGGCTCCAGGCCCTCGTATTTCTCGCGGAACGACTCCAGGGTCAAGGCCGAAAGCTTGTCGGGGGAGGGGTCGTACATGGAGACCCTCTCCGAGAGGAGCTGGTAGAAGTCCTTGTCGGCGGAGAGCACCACCACGTCCGCGCCCTCTGCCGCGAAGCGGCGCGCGTAGGAGGCTATGACGTCGTCCGCCTCGAAGCCGCTCTCCTCCGTGCTCGCGAAGCCCAAGGCGTCCACGATCCGGCGGATAGGGGCGAACTGCGAGGCCAGATCCGGGTCCGTCGGCGGCCGGTTGGCCTTGTAGGCGGCGTAAATGGCCTTCCGCCTGTTCGTCCCCGGGCAGTCGTAGACGATTCCCAGGTACTGCGGGTCCTTGTCCTTAAGGAGCTTCAGGAGCGAGTTGGTAAAGCCGTAGGCCGCGCCCGTTGGCTGGCCGCGGCGGTTGGACAGGCGGCGGAGCGCGTGGAAGGACCTGTGGATGAAGGCGCTCGCGTCCATGAGGTAGACGGTCTTCGCGGCTGGCTGCTGGGAAGGCATGCTTAGGGGCGCGGTCCTTTCCCCCGGACGGGCGGCGCGCCGGTCAGGGAGGGGCGAAGGGCTGGAGGAAGGGGAGGCATGGAAGGGCCGGAAGCCGGGAAGGGCGGCCGAGGCCGGGAAAGACGGGAAGGGCGGTCGAGGCCGGGAAAGACGGCTGAAGCGTATCGGCCATCCGTCAGCCCTCGCGGCGAAAGGCCCGCCTCGGACCGCCGGCGCGGGGTCCCTGCGCGGGGGGGCCGGGGGGCAGCCCCCCGAGCGGCGAGGGGGGCTACAGCCGCACTTCGCGGCCCTCTTCCTCCCCGGGCATGGGGTAGGCGTAGGCCTTCCTGAAGCCGAAGAGCCTGGTGAACGCTACGAAGGGGATTGCCCTCCTCGCCTTGTTGTAGGAAGCGGCGGAGCCGTTGAAGGTGGCGAGGCCCGTGGCGGCAAGCGACCGCGCCTCGCGCAGGAGTTCGGCGGCCCTGCCCTCGGGGGCGGGGAGGCGGGCGGCTGCGCGGTCCAGGTCCGCGAAGGCCCGGGCTATCTCCGAGACCGCCCTGCCGGAGGGATGGGCCCCGCCGACTCCCAGGAGCACCGCCGACGCCGCCAGCCGGGCCCTAAGGAAGTCCGTCCGCGCCTTCGTGAGCGCCGCGTCGGCCGGTCCCGGGGCGTCCACGGCCTCCGGGGAGGGGCCGGGCTCCAGGCGCTCGCACAGCCGCTTCAAAAGCACGTCCAGCCTGGCGAAGGAGTTGAGGCACCTTTGCCTCTCCCTGGCGAGCTTCCCGTAGGAGAGCGCGGCCACGACGCAGACGGCCAAAAGTATCACCGACAACGCGAGCGGCACTCCGGTCATAACGTTAAGCCTCCTTGGCGGGAAATGTGGCCCTGGCCCGGATCATGGGCTTAAGTTTAATCCCTGGGGGGAGGGTGTCAAGCGTCCGGGCGTTTTGGGGGGATCGGGGGACGCGCGGCCCCGGGAGGGCGGGGCCTGCGGGCGGGCCTGGCGGAAGGGGCCCTGGCCTTGAACCGGCCCAGGCGCCCGGGCCGCGGCCTCCGGCCGGGTCTGGCCGACGCAGGGCCGTCCGGCGGAACTCTGAAATGGCGCCGCCCGGAAGGCATGGGCCTTCCGGGCGGCGTGGGGCGTGGGGCGGCTATGCGGGCCCGGCGCGGGGGGCCGGACGGGTCCGGGGCGCGTCAGGGCACGTTCAGGACAGTCCCGGAGGGCACGGAGTCGGTCAGGATATGGGGGTTCATGTCGCGGAAAGTCTTGTAGTCGGTTCCGTGGCGTCGGGCGAGCTCCCGCATGTTGCCGCCCTCGGAGGCGGAGCGGGACCCGGAAAGCTTGGGCCAGGCCCGGCTCGGGCGGTAGCCGTACACGGATGGATCGGAGAAGAGGACCTTCCCGGCAAGCACCTGGCAGACGGCCTTGTCCAGCTCGGGGGAGACGAAGAGCTTGTAGTAGTCGCGCTCCCCGCCGGACTCGGAGGCCGCGGACGACATCGCCCCCTGGTCCAGGAAAGCCGCGAGAGCGGCAGTCCAAGTGCCCCAGGACTGGTGGAGGGAAGCCAGGCGCCTCGCCGAGGCCTCGGAGGAGGCGGCTGGATCCAGCCGCTGGTCGACCAGCCGGTTCACCGAAAGCCCCATCCCGCCCGCCTCGGACTCCGTGAGCCTCCAGATCCCCCGGCGGCCGCCGTTCCGGAAGAGGGGATCGAGGCTAGTCATGGCCATGGGCAGGTACTTGAAGTCCTCGGGCACGCCGCTGGCCCTTAACGCCGACTCCACGAGGGGAAGCGTCCTGGGGGCCCTCCTCAAGGCCAGGAAGACCCTGGCCTTGGCTTCGGAGACCAGTATCAGCTCCTGGTCCAGGGTCTCGTAGATCTCCGGCTGGGAGAGCGGCACCGGCTCGGAGGCGAAGGAGAGGCCCGAGCCGAAGTAGCCAGCGGCCAGGGCGGGGCGGGCGCAGGCGAAGGAGGCCGCGAGCGCCAGGGCGAGCGCCGGGACGAGGGCCGCTGGCGTTGCGGGGAAGCCCTTGCCGGGGCCTTCGCGGCGCGGTTTGGGGAGGAGCTGTGCGGGCTTGGTCATGGCGGGGGTGGTACCTTGCGGGGGGGCCGCGGGGACGCGGTGTGAGCGGACGCGCGGGCGGGAGGGCTTTCCCGGCAGCGGCCGGCTGTCGGCGGCGGGAGCGTCATGGGCGCCCCGGAGCTCCGTCCGCCTTTTGGGCTGGGGGAGGGGTCGGCGACCGGCGCTTGCGGCCGCAGGCCGGGAGCGCGGGAAAACAAGCGGTTGGAG
>JAIRZX010000339.1 GCA_031267005.1 Deltaproteobacteria bacterium | reverse complement strand
ATTATCCAGGTCCGCCTCCAGTCTGCCCCGCCCCAGGACAGCCTTACTCTGTACCCCCGAACCCCGATCTCTCGTTAACCTGACGCTGGATTCCGGCCTGGCACAGGACCGCCCCCCCTTCGGCCCGTGAACGGATTACGATCTAAGGAACGGATACGATCAAGCTAGATATAGCGAGTTGGAGTTCATCGTCCCGGACTCCTGGAGCCCAGTTCCAGGCATGGAGGAGGGGCCGTCCGAGGCCGCAGGGGAACTGAACGGGTACAGATTCATGATGTAAAATCGATTTCTGGTGCCCATTCGTAGCAATGCGAACGGCGAGGCTTAAGAAAAGGAGCATTTTTGAATAAACCGTTTAACCGTGTGCGCCTGTCGATTCCGTCGGTCACGCCGGTCCCGGCGGGCTCGGAAGCCCCGCCGGAGATTCCGGCGAGCGGCCGTTGCGGCGTCCGGACCGCCTGAACGCACGAAAGTCTATCTTGGCGGGGCGAGAGGAGCGTCGGGCGATAAACGGCAAAGGCGGAGCGGGCCGTACGGGGGGAAGGCTTCGGGGAGAAGCGGGGTGGAGTTGCCGCTTCGTTTGTGCGGGAATGAAGGCGGAGGGGCCTGGAAAAGGCGCGACCGGGTTTTCGGTCTGGTTTGGCCCGCTTCCATGGGCTTTCCCGAGAAGCCTGCGGAACTTCCTCGGGGGAAAGACGCAAGGCGGCAATGTCCTGGGGCCCGGTTCTCGGGGAGGGGGGGGGAGCAAGGGCTTCCCGGGCGACGGGGCGGTTGGCGGCGTTATCGGCGTTTCCCCCCGCCGCCCTTCTTGCCCTTGCCATTGGCCTTGGCCTTGGGTTTCGGAGAAACGGGGGCGTTCCGGGGCTTCGCCCCCGAGACGGCCGAACCTGCCTCCGCCGGGTCAGCAGAGGGCGCGGGGGACACCCGGGGCGGGGAGGGCAACGGCGGCCTCAGGGAATCGGGAATGCGGTTCTTCTGGACCGCCAAGTTCGCGTTCCGCCTCGCCGCGTTAGGAAAATGGTTGTCCCTTATGATTTTCGCGTACCCGTCCAGGAGCGCCAAGGCGAATGCCTTCTTTTCCTTGTCGCGGTTCAAGGCCAGCCCGGCGGTCGCCAGCATGAGAGTCTCGAGCTTCATGCGGATGCAAAATTCCGGCCATCTGTCCTGGTTCAGGGTTTCCGCCGCCTCGGCATACAGTCCCGCTTCGGCCAGGGACGCGGCTTTCGCGACCTTTACCCCCCTGTCGGAAGAGGCCATGCTAAAAGGCAAGGGTCCCCGTCCGGGCAAGCCGGGGAGCCCTACGTACTCCAGGAAGGCTTCCGCGTTAGCCGAGGCTTCTTCAGCGTCCTCTCGGATCTGTTTCTCCTCCTCGAAGTACGGGAGCAACTTTCCGGCGAGCCAGGCCGTCTCGTTCTGGATCTGCTCCATCGGGTCCAGGGACGGGCCGGGTTCCGGAGGCCCGCCGAACTCTTGTTTTCCCCCGGGGCCGAGTCCGTCCTGGGCGGAAGTGGCCGTCCCGAGGCTCTCCGGCGGCCGGATCCGAAGCGCCGTCGCGAGGGGCGGAGGAACTGGCTTGGCATCCACGTATTCGAATAAAGCGCGCACGTTTTCGTTGGAGTCCAGGATTTCCCGCTCGAGGGAGGCTTTTTGCGGATTCCTCGCGCGGTCGTATATGGACTTCAGCAAGTCGCGGCGGCGTAAAGCCTGCTGGTATAGGGGGTTTTGAACGACCGCCTCCTTCTCGGCTTCGAGTTTGGCGTCCTGTTCGGAAGGGATTCCTTTCCCCTTTAGGGCGTCTGCCGGAAGGGGCGTCGAGGCTTTGGGCTGCGGAAATTTCTTTTTCGTCATTGCTACCCCTCCTTTTGGGGGCGAAAGGCGCGGGGCGGGCATCAGCCGGCCTCGCGGCATCCCTCTACGGCTTCTCTCCGCCGGGGCAACCCCCGGTTACGGAGCCGTCCTCGGCGACTGCGGCATCGGGGGAGGCTCCGTTTTCGCCCGTCCCGGCTTCGGCCTCCGGGCCGCCGTCACCGGGCAAGCTACCGCTTTCGACCGTCTCCGTGCCGGCCGTCGGGTCGGCGTCCCCGGCCAAGCCCCTGCCCCCGACAGTGTCGGGGGTGTCATCCGGGTGCGGAGTCTCCGCCTGAGTTCCAGTTTCAGGCAGTGGCAAGGTCTTCCGGCGGGGCGCCGTCCCCGGGCAAGCTCCCGTTTCAGGCAGCAACAGGGTCATCCCGCGAGCCGCCGCCCACGGGCAAGCTCCCGTTTCAGGCAGTAGCAGGGTCATCCCGCGAGCCGCCGTCCACGGGCAAGCTTCCGTCCGCTGGCTTTTCGGCGTCAGGCTGCGGGACGCCGCCGCTGGCCTCGGGGGCATTTTCCGTTGCCGGGAGGCCGAGCGCCAGGCTTAGGGACTTCACGGTGCCGTAGTCGGCGAAATCGCTATCCTCCAACCTGAAACGCATGCCGCGCGAGAGGACGGCCACCTGGGGTTGGACCATGAAGGAGGGCTCGCTGGCGAAAGAGCCGAACGAGGCCGTGGTGTCGTCCACGGGCTCCCCCGCCCACTCGGCGGCGCGATCAAGGAAGACAGGGTAGAAGATCGCCTGCATCCCTTTCAACTCCCGGGCGAGGCCCAGGCAGCCCAACCCTTGGATGCAGGCGTGGACCAACCTGGAGCGGAGCCCGAGGGGGAGCTGGCGGGAGAGGCACCGGCAGGAGAACTGCATGGTGGCCCTGAAGGACTCTTTGTCGAAGGGGCGGGCCGCGCCCATGTGCATGACGGCGGCGAGGGCCCCCGCCTCCGCGATCTCCGGGAGCTCGGCGAAGGCGGATTTATCGCGCATGAAAGCCGTAGCCAAGGCCCCGGAGTCAGAAAGCCCGTCCTTGGCCAGCCTCCCGCTTACCGGCTCCATCGCCGCGGCCATCGCGTAGCAGCAGGCGTTGCGGACGATCTCCCCCAGCGCGGGCGCCTTGAGGGAGGGCTCCGGAAATACTGTTTCCAACAGTCCCAGGACGAGCGGGTCCGGTCCGGGCATTGCACCGCCCTGAGGGGACGGCCTGCCGCCCGCGGGGCCCCAGGAGGCGGAAACCAACGCCGCCGCGCAGGTCCAGTCGAAAGCCTCCGCGTTAACGCCGCCGGGGCGGAGGCGAGCAAGGGCCTTGAACTCGGGCGTCGGGTCCCCCGGCGACCTCGCGGCTTCCTCTGCGGCGACGAAAGCGAGGCAGAGATCCAGCGCGCTTCCCCCCGCCCCGAAATCCGCTCCGGATCCCCCGGCGGACCCGGCGGCGCGGTCCTTGAGGGCGGAGACGGCCTTTCCGTAGGAGGAGAGCCTCCTGGCGGAACGGAAAGGCGTGAGCCCCGCCGTGACGACGGCATGGAGCGCGGGGAGGCCGTCCCCGAATAGCCCTTCCCCCGCCGCTTTCATCATTGCCGCCTGGAACTCCAGGGGGCGGGCGAGGGACAGGGGCCCCATAAGCGCCGTGAAACCCGGGGCGGAGATCTCGGCCCCGGCGAGGAGCGGGGCCAGGGCGGCGACGGCCTTCCAGACGTCCTCGGGGCCGATCGCCCCCAGGGCGGTTCCCAAGTCGGAGGAGATCCTGGAAGAGGGGGATAAGGTCGACTCGGCGACGGAGCCGCGAACTGAGGCCAGCGGCGCGAGGGCGCCGGAGGGCGCGAGTTCTTCCAGCCTCTTGAGCGCGGCGGAAGCGGCTCCGGGGGAACCGGCCGAAACGGAGACCCTGAGAGTCAGGGCCTCCCAGGCGAGCTTGAAGAGGGGCAGGTTGGGGGGGCCCCAGACGCCGAAGCCCCGGGCCATCTCCTCCATGTCTTTCGGAAGGAAATTGAAGCTTTTGAAATACGCCGATACGAAGCTTGTCAAGTAGCACGCGTCTACTGGCACCGGGAGGCGCGGGACAAGGCTGTTCAGGTTTGCGATCGTCCCCTGCCTGCCGGGGAGTCCCGAGCCGGGTCCGAAGGAGACGCCGTCCTTGCGGGCCAGGCGGCAAATCAGGGCCGCGAAGGGCGGGCGGGCGTCGTTGAGGCTTCCGAATCCGGGGAGCATGAACGCGCGGTCCATGACGCGGTCCGCGTCCGAGGTCTTGGCGTCGCCGGACAAAAGCCAGACTGCTGCGCAGGACAGGGCGTGGGAGAGAAGGCCGACGAGTTCGGGGTCGCCGGGAACTTCATGCAGGAGGTCGATGCACTCCCGGAGGCGCGGGTTTCTGGTCTCCGTCGAGGACAGGAGGATCAGCCCCGCAAGGAAAAACTTGCAGGCCGCGATGTCCGTCCCGGGCAGGTTACCTCCGGGTCCCATGCTCCCGGACGCGGCATGGGCGCGGATGAGGTCCATGGACTGCAGGCTGCCGACCGAAGGGCCCGCTCCGGGGCCGCCTCGGGCCGCCCCGCCGCCGGGTTCCGGGAGGCCGGGGCCGCCTCGGGCCGCCGCGCCGTCGGCTTCCGGGAGGTCGGGGCCGCCTCGGGCCGCCGCGCCGTCGGCTTCCGGGAGGCCGGGACCGCCTCGGGCCGCCGCGCCGTCGGGCTCCGGGA
>JAIRZX010000305.1 GCA_031267005.1 Deltaproteobacteria bacterium | reverse complement strand
CCGCCGGTCATGCCCTTCTGGCGCTCTGCCTTCTCGAAAAGGGCGCGGAACTGCTTCTCCAAGAGCCCGTAGGAGCGCTTGACCTTCTGCTTCTCGCGGAGCATCAGGCTGTAGCTGGTGGGCTTGCCGCGGTGCTTTCCGTGCATGCCGGGCGCCTGCGGCCTCCTGTCGAAGGAGCACTTGGCGGAGTAGCAACGGTCCCCTTTCAGAAAGAGTTTGGAACTCTCGCGCCGGCATATCCGGCAGCTCGCGTCGGTGTATCTGGCCAAACGAATCGTTCCTCCCGAAGGTGTGCGGAGTGAATGCCCCTTTGAGGCCCCCGCGGGCTTGAAGGCCCGGAAATCCCGCTCCGGGGCCCGCCCCCGCGCGGGGCGGCCCGGCGGGCCGGGCGGAGGGGCCCCGCGAAGGGGGCTTGCTGGAATTCCCGCGCCGGATCCGGCTTCCCGGCCCTCCCCCGGGCGGTCCGGCTCCGGAACCCTCGAGGGCGGGGCGGGGGGGCCGGGGAAAGGGGCGGCGGTTTCCGGCGGGGGCAGGGGCCGGCGGCTGAAACTAGACGCGGCGCCTCTTGGGGGGGCGGCAGCCGTTGTGGGCGATGGGGGTCACGTCCCTGATGAGGGTCACGTGCAAGCCCGACGCGGCGAAGGCCCGGAGGGCCGACTCGCGGGAGTTGCCGGGGCCCTTCACGTAGATCGAGATCGTGTGCATCCCGTACTCGCGGACCTTCTTGCAGGCGTCCTCGACCGCCGTCTGGGCCGCGTAGGGGGTGCTCTTGCGGGAGCCCTTGAAGCCCATGACCCCGGGGCTGGACCACACGAGGGTGTTGCCGTCTGGATCGGTGATGGTGATGATGGTGTTGGAGAACGTCGCCAGAATGTGGGCGATCCCGGAGGGCACGTTCTTCTTTTCCTTCTTCTTGCGGATCTTGCGGACAGCCTTGGCCGACATGGTACTCTTTCTGCCTCGTAACCTGACGGGGTTTCCCGGCCCCTTCCGGGCCGGGGCGCTCTCGCGGCCCCGGCGCTAAAGCGTAAGGGGCGGCCGGCGGCCGCCTCCCCGGGCGGGCCCTAGGTCTTGGAAGGGGCCTTCTTCTTGCCCACGACCGCGCGCCTCGGGCCCTTGCGGGTGCGGGCGTTGGTGTGGGTCCTCTGGCCCCGGACAGGGAGGCCCCGGCGGTGGCGGAGCCCCCGGTAGCAACCCAGGTCCATGAGCCTCTTGATGTTGGTGAGGTTTTCGCGGCGGAGGTCGCCCTCGACCTTGTAGTCGGAGTCTATGACCTTCCTTATGCGGGTCACCTGATCCTCGGTCAGGGAGTCGCTCTTGATGGAGCCGTCCACGCCCGCCTTCTCGAGGATAGCCTTCGCGCTGGAGTGGCCCAGCCCGAAGATGTAGGTGAGCGCTATCTCAATTCTCTTCTGCCGCGGCAGATCTATGCCTGATATCCTGGGCAATTCTCCCCTCCTTGAGGCAGGGTGTTCCGGGCCCCTAGCCCTGGCGCTGCTTGTGCTTCGGGTTGGAGCAGATGACTCGGACCTGGCCGAAACGCTTGATGATCTTGCATTTCATGCACATTTTTTTGACTGAGGAACGGACTTTCATGGCTTTTCGTCCTGGCCGGCGACCGGGCGGCGGCGTCTGGGAGGCCCCTGGGGGTGAAGGCCGAAGCGGCCGGCAGTCCCGGAGGCGAGGCGCCCGCGCCTCCGCCCGTGCGGGGGGCGGCGGGGGCAGTGAAGGCTGACGGCCCGGAGGGCCGGGAAAGAACGGCGGAGGGGGTCCGGGGCCCCGAGGGGCCCCGAGGCGCGGGGGCCGGGGAAGGAAGGGGCCCCGGGGGGCCGGAAACTCTCAGGCGAGGGAGGCGAATATGGCCGCCTCCACCTCCTGGGGGGACTTGGAGCCGTCCACCCTGCGTATCAAGCCCTTGGCGTCGTAGTAGCCGATGAGCGGCCCGGTCTGGCGGGCGTAGACCTGGAGGCGGTTCAGGACCGCTTCGGAGGAGTCGTCGGCCCTCTGGTAGATGTCGCCCGAGCACTTGGGGCAGACCATGCCCGCGGGGGGGGGGTTGAAGGTGGCGTGCCAGACGGCGCCGCAGGACTTGCAGACCCTCCGTCCGGAGAGCCTGTCCACGACCGTCCCGTCTGGGACCTCCAGGAGGACGACGTGGTCGATGGGGGAGGCGGAGGCGGCCAGGAGCTTGTCGAGCGCCTCGGCCTGGACCGAGGTCCTCGGGAAGCCGACCAGGAGGAAACCGCCGGAGCAGTCTGGCTCCTTGAGGCGCTCGGCCACCAGGTCGAGCACGAGCCCGTCGGGGACGAGCTCGCCTGCCTCCATGTAACCTTTGGCCTTCAGGCCCAGGGGGGTGCCTTCGGCGAGGTTCCTGCGCAGGATGTCGCCGGTCGAGATGTGGGGCACCTGGAAACGGGTCTTGACGGCGGCGGCCTGCGTGCCTTTCCCGGTTCCGGGGGGGCCCAGGAGGACTATTATCATGTTCGACCTCCCCGCTTTCCCCGCCTCCCGCCCAGCCCGACGGGATGGTCTGGAGGGCCGAAGGCAGGGTAACTTGCCATTATGGCACAGTCGGGCCGCCCGGGTCAACAGGCGGCGGAGTCGGCTGACGGCCCGGCGTCCGGGCGTCTGAGGCGACGCGCCTCAAAAAGGCGCGGAAGGAGGAGCGGAAGAAAAAGGCGGGGAGGCGGAACAGGGTCCGGAACGCCCGCGCTAGAAACCCCTCCTCCTGGGCTGGATTTTGCCCATGCCGGAGAGGCCCTTCTTGATAAGCCCGTCGTACTGGTTGTTAAGGACGTGCGTGTAGATCTGGGCCACGGTGTCCAGGGCGACGCCCACGACGATGAGGAGGGCGGTGCCGCCGAAATAGAAGTTCACGTTGAAGTAGCGGGACACGAAGCTCGGGAGCAGGCAGATGAGGGACACGTACAGGGCGCCCCAGAGGGTGATGCGCGTGAGCACCCTGTCGATGTAGTCGGCCGTGCGCGGCCCTGGGCGTATGCCGGGGACGAAGCCCCCGTTCTTCTGCATGTTTTCCGCCACGTCGTTGGGGTTGAACTGGACGCCCGTGTAGAAGTAGCAGAAGAAGACGATGAGGGCGACGTAGACTATGTTGTAGAGCCAGTTGCCGCGGTTGAGCCACTCGGTCATTCCCTTGATCGTGGGGTTGTCCACGAACTGGCCTATGGTGGCCGGGAACATGATGAGCGAGCTCGCGAAGATGGGCGGGATGACGCCGGCCGGGTTGAGCTTCAGGGGGAGGTGGGTGCTGCGCCCGCCCACCACGCGCCGCCCGACCACGCGCTGTGAGTAGCTTACGGGTATACGGCGCTGGGCCCTCTCGCAGAAGACTACCCCGGCAACGACGACCAGCATCGTGGCGCCCAGGAAGGTCATCCGCAGGACGGACTGGTCGCCGTGCAGGACGGCCTGGAAGACCTCGACGATGGCGGAGGGGAGCCCCTCCACGATGCCGGCGAAGATGATGAGCGAGATGCCGTTCCCGATCCCGCGCTCGGTTATCTGTTCGCCCAGCCACATGATGAAGCAGGTCCCGGCGGCGAGCGTTATCATGCTCATGAGCCTGAAGTTCATCCCGGGATGGAGCACTATGGAGTCGGCCCCGGCCATCTGCATGCGCTCGATGCCCACTGCCAGCATGAAGCCCTGGAACAGGGAGAGGGCTACCGTCAGGTACCGGGAGTACTGGGTGAGCTTGCGGCGGCCCTGCTGCCCCCCCTCCTTCTTGAGCCTGGACAGGTGCGGCCAGACGACGGTCAAGAGTTCGATGATGATGGAGGCCGAGATGTAGGGCATGATGCCCATGGCGAAGATGGAGAACTGGGAGAGCGCCCGCCCGGAAAACAAGTCGAAGAGCCCCAGGAGGGTCCCCTGGTAGCGGCTGAAGAACTCCGCCAGCACGGCGGTGTCCACCCCGGGCGTGGGTATATGGACGCCCACGCGGTAGACGGCCAGTATGGCCAGCACGTAGAGGAGGCGGTTGCGCAGGTCGTTCGAGCGACCGGTTTTCTTCAGTCCGCCTTGCACTTCTTCTCCGTCCTTCGCCGGCGCCTCCCTCCGGAAGGGGGCGCTCTCGGGCTCGCTGGGGCTTGGGGATGGGCTTGGGGCCCGGGGCTTCCGGGGGCGCCGGGCCTTAGCTTCGGGGGGGGGCGGGGTTCCGGTTCCGGGCCTCTCACCCCGCCGGAAAGCGTCCGTTCAGGACCGCGCGGTTAGTTTGCGCGTATCGGGGAACCCGCGGGCTCGGCCGGGGGGGGGCAGGGTCCCGCCGGGCCGGGGGCTCCGGGGAGGGACCGGGCCGGTTCCGAAAGCGCCCGGGCCCGCGTCGCCCCGCTTCCGCCGCTCCGGGCTCTCAGTCCGCGGTCTCGGGGGCGGCCTGGGCCCCCTTCTTCTTCCTGGGAAGCGGAGCTATCTCGACCTTGCCGCCCGCGTCGGACACCTTCTTCACGGCGGCGGGGGTGGCGTACTGGACCCTGAAGGTCACCGGCCTGTCTATCTCCCCCTTGGCGAGAAGCCTCACCGGGAGTTCGGGGCCGCGGAGGAGCCTCATGGCGCGGAGGGCGGCGGCGTCCACGACGCTTCCGGACTCCACGTCCTTGAAGGCGAAGAGGTTGACCACGGCCCACTGCTTCTTGAAGATGTTGGTGAAGCCGCGCTTGGGGAGCCGGCGCTGGAGGGGCATCTGGCCGCCCTCGAAGCCGGGGCGCACGCCGCCGCCGCTTCTGGAGTTCTGGCCCTTGTGGCCGCGTCCTGAGGTCTTGCCGAGCCCGGAGGACTCGCCCCGGCCCACCCGCTTGCGGGCCTTGCGGGACCCCGGGCAGGGGGAGAGGTTGGAGAGCGTGAGCATCTATATGTCCTCCACCTTCAGAAGGTAAGAGATCTTCTTGATCATGCCGAGGATGGGCGGGGTGGCGTCCTTGTCCACCGAGTGCCCTATGCGCCGGAGCCCCAGGGCCCTCGCTGTCTTGCGGTGGCTGGGGAGTCGGCCTATGAGGCTCTTGGTCTGCGTTATCCTGATCTTCCTAGCGTCTTCCATGGTCCGCCCTCCTCAAGGGCCTGCCTCAAGAAAGCGGGCCGGGCCCGCCTTTTTCGGCCTCGAAACGTCCGTCTGGGGGACATCGGGCCCCCGGGGACCCGCCGGCCTCCCTCAGACCCGGAGGCGCTCGGGGGGCACCCCGCGCTCCCTGGCCACGGTGCGGGCGAGCTTCATCTGGCCGAGCGCGTCCATCGCGGCCCGGACCACGTTGTGGGGGTTGTTGGAGCCCAGGACCTTGGTCAAGAGGTCCTTCACCCCGGCGGCCTCCACCACCGCCCGCACGGAGCCGCCGGCGATGACGCCGGTGCCCTTCGCGGCGGGCTTCAGGAGCACCCTCCCCGAGCCGTGCTTGCCGACGGCCTGGTGGGGGACGGTGGTGCCGGCCAAATCCACCTGGACCATGGCTTTCTTGGCCCGCTCGGTGCCCTTTCGGATGGCCTCCGGCACCTCGGCCGCCTTGCCGAGAGCCGCCCCCACCTTGCCGCGCCCGTCGCCCACGACGACTATCGCGGAAAACGAGAAGCGCCTGCCGCCCTTGACGACCTTGGCCACGCGGTTTACGTGGACCACCTTCTCCAAAAAGCCCGAGTCCTCAGGCTCCGGTCTGTAAGCCACTTGAGTCCACCTCTCTGACGCTTGCTAGAACTTGAGCCCGGCCTCGCGGGCGCCCTCGGAGAGGGCCTTCACCCTGCCGTGGTACAAAAAGCCGTTGCGGTCGAAGACCACGGCCACGTATCCCTTGCCCAGGGCCAGCTCGGCCACGGCCTTGCCTACGGCCTTGGCCTGCTCCGCCTTCTTGAGTCCCGCGAGCGAGCCCTTGACCGCCCCGGTGAGGGTGGAGGCCGCGACAAGCGTGGCCCCGGTGGAGTCGTCTATGAGCTGTGCGTATATGTGCCTGGCGGACCGGAACACGGACAGGCGGGGGCGCTCCTGGGTCCCGGTCACCTTGCGCCTCACCCTCTTCTGGCGGGCGCGCCGCATCTCGACGCGTTTGTTCTTCACTGTCGAATCCTTTCGAGAAGCCTCCGCGGGATGCGGGAAACCGCGTCCCGGCGGGGCGGCCTTCAGGGGCTACTTGGACCCGGCCTTGCCGACCTTGCGGCGGATGACCTCGCCCTGGTACCTGATGCCTTTGCCCTTGTAGGGCTCGGGGGGGCGGAACGCGCGTATGGTCGCGCAGGTCCGTCCCAGGAGCTCGTTGTCGACGCAGCTTAAAGCGACCTTGCCGGCCTTGCTCTCGACCTTGGCGTCCACGCCCTCCGGGAGCTGGAAAATGACCGGGTGCGAGTAGCCCAGGGAGAGCCTGAGCGCCCTCGCGCCCTCCTCCTCGATCTTCCAGCCCACGCCCTGGACCTCCAGGGTCTTGGAGAAGCCTTCGGAGACCCCGGTCACCATGTTGTTGACCAGGCTCCGGGAAAGGCCCCAGAAGGGCTTGGATGCCGGGTCGGACTCGTCCCGGGGGACTATCTTGACCCCCCCGTCCACGTTCTCGACGGTCACCTTGTGGTGGAGACGGCGCTTGAGCTCGCCCTTGGGGCCCTTTACCGAGATGTCGGGGTCGTTCCAGGCGACCGCCACCCCCTTCGGAAGGGTTATGGGGAGCTTTCCTATTCTGGACATAGAATCACCAAAAAATGGTTGCGGGGCCCGAAAAAGCCCGCGGCCGGGAGGGCCCGCGCCGGAAGATGGGGACGTTCGGCCCCTAGCCGCCTGGGCGGCTCCGGAGTGCCGGAGGGCGGAAGGCCGGATGGCCTGGGGGCCGGAAGGCCGGGGAAACTGGGGGGGCGGAAGGCCGGGGAAACAGGAGGCCGGAAGGCAGGGAGCCCTGGGCCGGGCGCCTGCGGGTTCGGGCCGGAAGGTCCGGAAGCCGGAAGGGCCGGGGGCCGGAGTCCAGAGGCCTGAAAAAAGGGCGGGCGCGGGAAAGCGATTGCCGGCCGGGGCCGCGGCTCCGAATGCGCCCCGGAGGGGGAGGGCCCGGACCCGGGAGCCTCCCTAACCGGCCCTCAGGGCCCGCCTACCAGATTTGGCAGATAGACTCGCCGCCCAGGTTGTGGCGGCGGGCCTCCTTGTCCGTCATCACGCCGTGGGAGGTGGAGACGATGAGCACCCCCAGCCCCGAGAGGACGGGCGCTATCTCCGATGCCTTCTGGTAGACGCGGCGGCCGGGCTTGGAGACGCGCTGGAGCCCCTTGATGACCGGGGAGTTGCCCTCGGTGTACTTCAGGAAGAGCCGGATGACGCCCTGGCGGTTGTCGCGGGAGACCTTGAAGTTCTTGATGAAGCCTTCGTCCTTCAGGATCTTGACGATGGCGACCTTCAGCCGCGACGCGGGCACGTCCACGCGGTCGTGCTTGGCGGTTAGCGCGTTGCGGACGCGGGTCAGGAGATCTGCTATGGGGTCGGTCATGGTCATGGGGTTACCTCACCAGCTTGCCTTCACTACGCCGGGGATCTCCCCCGCCAGCGCCATCTTGCGGAAGCAGATGCGGCAGAGGTTGTAACGGCGCAGGTAGGCGCGCGGGCGTCCGCACACCGGGCAGCGGTGGTAGGCGCGGGAAGAGAACTTGGCCTTCCGCGCGGCTTTGACGATCAGGGAGGTTTTGGCCATTCCTGTAAGGCTCCTCTCGGGCTTGGGCCCCCGCCGGGGGATCAGTGCTGGGCGGCGCCCTTGCGGAAGGGCATGCCGAGCTCGGCCAGGAGGAAGCGGGCCTCCTCGTCGGTCTTGGCCGTGGTGACGATGGTGATGTTAAGCCCCTTCACCTTGTCTATCTTGTCGTAGTCGATCTCGGGGAAGATGATGTGCTCCTTCAGGCCCAGGGTGTAGTTGCCGCGGCCGTCGAAGGCCTTGGGGCTCACCCCCCGGAAGTCGCGCACCCGGGGGAGCACGATGTTCAGGAGCTTGTCCAGGAAGTAGTGCATCCGGTTCCGGCGGAGGGTCACCGTGGCCCCTATGGGCATGCCCTCGCGGAGCTTGAAGGCCGCGATGTTCCTCCGGGCGCGGGTGATCACGGCCTTCTGGCCGGTCATGGCCGTGAGCTCGGCCTGCGCGGAGTCGAGGATCTTGGGGCTGTCCTTCATCTCCTTGCCGAGGCCCATGTTCAGGGTCACCTTGACCAGGCGGGGCACCTGGTTCACGTTCGTGTAGTTAAACTCCTTGGTGAGCTTGGGGATTACCTGCTCACGGTAGAAGTCCTGGAGGCGTGGCATCTTCTTCCTCGTTGGTCCGCCTGCTCCGGGGCGCTTGGGGCGCCCTTGGCCGGGGGTGCGGCGGGGTTAAGGTCCGGGATCCGCCGTCTGGCGGGTTCCCCCCCGGGAAGGGGGCAGGGCCTGAAAGCCGTTAAGGGGCGTCCCGGGGCCGGAGCGGACGGGAGCCGAAAGGGGGCGGCCTGCGGGGGGCTGAACGGGGCGCGGGCGAACCGGGCGGCGCGGGGCCCCCCCGCGCGGCTAGGCCGGGCCGGAAGGCGCGCCGGCGGGCTTCCGGGCGGCGCCGCAGCGGCGGCAGACCCAGACGGTCTCGGACTCCCCGCCCAACGGGCTGTCCTGGACGCGCCGGCGGAGGGAGGTGGGCTTCCCGCAGACGGAGCAGTAGTAGGCGGTGTTGGTGACGTGGATCGACAGCTCGACGCTGGTCATGCCGCCGGGGAGGTTCTCGTTGGGGTTCGCCTTGACGTAGTGCTGCACCATCTGGCGGCCCTTCAAGTACACGCGGTTCTTCTTGGAGTCGTACCGCATGAAGTCGCCCGACTTGGTCTTGTCGTCGCCGGACAGGACGAAGACCGTATCGCCGGGCAGGTAGGGGCAGGGCAAGCGCTTGGACTTGACGGCCGCCGCCTTGGACTTGAGCCTCTCGGCTCGGTTCTTCGCAGCCATTTCGCTGTACTCCTAGATGACCTCGGGGGCGAGGGACACGATCTTGGTGAAGCGCCTCGCCCTCAGCTCGCGGGCCACGGGCCCGAAGATGCGGGTGCCGACGGGCTCGCGGTCCTTGTTGATGAGGACCGCCGAGTTGTCGTCGAACTTGATATAGGAGCCGTCGACCCGGCCCACCTCCTTGACGGTGCGGACGATCACGGCCTTCGCGACGTCGCCCTTCTTGACCTTGGAGCCGGGGATGGCCTCCTTGATCGAGACGACGATGATGTCGCCCAAAGAGGCGTAACGCCTTTTCGACCCGCCCAGGACCTTGATGCACAAGACTTCCTTGGCCCCCGAGTTGTCGGCCACGCTCAGTCTGGTTTCCGGCTGTATCATATCTCGAATCTCCGGCGCGCCCCGCTCCGGGCGGGGCCGGGCCTAGGCCTGGGTCGC
The DNA here is from genome assembly GCA_031267005.1 of Deltaproteobacteria bacterium. Classification (GTDB taxonomy): domain Bacteria; phylum Desulfobacterota; class Desulfarculia; order Adiutricales; family Adiutricaceae; genus JAIRZX01. The sequence continues at coordinate 7,060 of JAIRZX010000305.1, read as the reverse complement.
GATGACCTTGATGAGCCTCCAGCGCTTGAGCCTGGAAAGGGGCCGCGACTGGATAATCTCCACCGTGTCGCCCATGCGGGCGACGTTCTTCTCGTCGTGGGCCATGAACTTGGCCCGGCGGCGGATGTACTTCTTGTAGACGGGGTGCTTGACCAGGCGGTTGACCAGCACCACCACGGTCTTGTCCATCCTGTCGGACACCACCACCCCGGTGAGCGTCTGGTTAGGGCGTCTTTCCTCGGCTTCCACGTTCACCCCTCCCCACCGGGCTGCTGCCCGGCCTTCTCTCTGATGACGGTGTTAACCCGCGCGATCTTGCGGCGTACGTTCCTTATCGCCCGCACGTTCTTCACGGTGGCCCCGCCGCTCTGGAGCCTCAGGGACAGGGCCTCCCTCTCGAGCTCGGAGCGGCGCTCGACGAGGTCGTTCCGTTCGAGCCTCCTCAAGTCGTCCAGGAGATCGTTTCTCTTCTGCGGTTTCTCGCTCACTGGATCTCCCCCCTCACGACGAAGCGGCACCCGAACGGGAGCTTGTTGGCGCACAGCCTCATGGCCTCGCGGGCGACGTCCTCGGCCACGCCGTCCATCTCGAAGAGGAGCCGGCCGGGCTTGACGACCGCGACCCAGCCCTCGGGCGCACCCTTGCCCTTGCCCATGCGGGTCTCGGCGGGCTTCTTGCAGACGGGCTTGTCCGGGAATATGCGGACCCAGAGCTGGCCACCGCGCTTGACGTGGCGGTTTATGGCCACGCGGCCGGACTCGATCTGCTGGGCGGTCATGAACCCCCGGTCCAGCGACATGAGCCCGAAGCGGCCGAAGTCAAGCGCGAAGCCGCCCTTGGCCTGGCCGCCGCGGCGGCCCTTCTGCTGTTTCCTGTGCTTGGTTCTCTTTGGGGAAAGCATCGTCTCCCTCTCTTCGTTTAGGAGGAGTCTCGAACCGGGCTGCCGGCGCGCGGGCCGGGGTCCGGGGCCGCCCGGGGCTGAAGGCCCGGCGGCCTGGAAAAGACTGGCCTTGTGGCCGTCGGGGCCAAAGGCGGGGCTGAAGCGGGGCGGCGCCCTACTCGGCGCGGTCGTCCTTGATGATCTCGCCCTTGAAGATGTGGACCTTCACGCCGATGATGCCGTAGGTGGTCTTGGCCTCCGCGAAGCCGTAGTCCACGTCGGCGCGGAGGGTGTGCAGGGGCACCCGGCCCTCGCGGTACCACTCCCGGCGGGCCATCTCGGCCCCGCCGAGGCGGCCGGCGCAGTGGATCTTGATGCCCTGGGCCCCGAACTTCTGCGCGAGCAACATGCACTTTTTCATGGCCCGGCGGAAGGCGACCCGGCGCTGGAGCTGCTGGGCGACGTTCTCCGCCACCAGCTGGGCGCAGATCTCGGGCTTCCGGACCTCCTTGATGTCGATCATGATCTCCCGCTTCTGGACCCTGGGCGCCGCGGGGGCCGGCGCCCCCTCGACCGGGGGGGGGGGGGGAGCTCGCGCTGGGGCCGCTGGATCTTCTCGACCAGCTTCTCCAGGTCCTTGCGGAGGACCTCGATTTCGGCGCCCTTGCGGCCGATCACGATGCCGGGGCGGGCGGTGTTGATGGTGAGCTTCACCTTGTTCGCGAAGCGCTCGATGTCGATGCCGGAGACGGAGGCCGCCTCCAGGCGCTTCTTCAGGTAGTCGCGGATCTTCCGGTCCTCCAGGACGTAGAGGCCGTAGTCCCTGCCCGCGTACCAGCGCGAGCTCCAGGTCTTGATGACCCCCAGCCGGAAGCCTATGGGGTGAGTTTTCTGACCCAAAATGCCCTCCCGTGGTCAGGGCCCGTCGGGGCCCGGGAAGTTTGCGTGTCCCCGGGCGCTTGCGGCCCGGGTTTTGAACCGGAATCGGAATCTGGAAAGGAATCGCAATCGGAATTCGGACTGTCGGAGCTTAAGGGAACGGGAGGGGGGCGGGCTTCTCCGGCGGGCCCGGCGCCCGAAAGCCCGGCCCCCCGAGGGCGCGGCTCCGGGAAGGGCCGGCGGGACCGCGGCGGCGGCGGCTACTGCCCCGGGCCGTCCTTGGCCTCGGCGTCCTTGAGGGCCTTGGCCTCCGCGAGCTTGGCGAGCTTCTGGGCGGCGCGGCGGGCCCTGTTGGACTGGGGGGCGGGCTTTCCCTCGCCGGTCGGGTCGTTCATGCGCCTGCGGAGGCCCCCAGGTCCGTCGGAGAAGCCGTCGGACGGATCGTCGTAGCGGAGCTTCACGAACATGTGGCAGGAGCGCTTCAGGATGGGCTTGGCCATGCCGTGCGAGACCGGGTGGTGGCGCTTCAGGGACGGCGCCTGGCCGATCTGGAAGCTCTCGACCGTGAGGGAGTCGACGTTGCGGTCGGACTTGCCCTTCGAGGCGGCGGCGATGGCGGCGTTCAAAACCTTCGCCATGTAGCGCGCCGAACTCGTGGGGGACATTTTCAAGACGGCCATGGCCCTGGCGACCGGGAGGCCCTTCAAGGTGCGGGCCCTTATGATCGCCTTGGAAGCCGGGCACTTGATGAACATCGCGCGCGCGGTCAAATCCTTCTCCATGCCGTGCACGTGCTCGGGGTTCCTGATCCTCTTGGGCCTCTTGGGCAGTCTTTTCTTAAGTCGCTGCGTTGTCTGCATTGTCTGGATCCTGAGTGGCTTGGATGGCCCGGAAAGGGCCCGCAGCCCCGGGCACGGGGCGGACGCCGGGGGCTGGGGCACGGAAGCGGGGAGGCCCGGAAGGCACGGAAGGCTGCGGGGCGGGAAAGGACCGCGCCGGTCCGGCAACCCGGAACGGCGGAGGCGCGGGGGCCCGGCCCGGGGAGCCCGCGCTACTTGCGGGCGACCTTCTTCACCTTCTTGTCGGCCGCATGGCCGTGGAAGGTGCGGGTCGGCGAGAACTCGCCCAGCTTGTGGCCCACCATGTTCTCGGTCACGTACACCGGCAGGAACTTCCTGCCGTTGTGGACGGCGAAGGTGAGCCCCACCATCTCGGGTAGAACGGTGGAGCGGCGGGACCAGGTCTTGATGACCCGCCGGTCGTCGGCTTCGTTCGCCGCCAGGGTCTTGGTCATGAGGTGGGCGTCCACGAAGGGGCCCTTTTTCACGCTGCGTGGCATGCTCTTAGTTTCCTGCGGGAGGATCCCCCCCCGGCTCTAGACGGGCCGCCCGGCCGGGCCGGGAACAGGCCGAGCCCGCGGGCGGGACGGTGCTACTTGGCGCCGCGGCGCTTGACGATGAAGCGGTTGGACGGCTTGTTCTTCTTGCGGGTCTTGGCGCCCTTGGTCGGCTTGCCCCAGGGGGTGACCGGGTGGCGGCCGCCGGAACTCTTGCCCTCGCCGCCGCCCAGGGGGTGGTCAACGGGGTTCATGGCGACGCCGCGGACGTGCGGGCGGCGGCCCAGGTAGCGGCTGCGGCCGGCCTTGCCCAGGGACACCGAGTTGCGGTCGGTGTTCCCGACCTGGCCAACGGTGGCCCGGCAGACGGACAGGACGCGCCTCATCTCGCCGGAAGGGAGCTTAACCAGGCAGTAGGCGCCCTCCTTGGCCATGAGCTGGGCCGAGCAGCCCGCGCCCCTGGCCAGCTGGCCGCCCTTGCCGGGCTTGAGCTCGATGTTGTGGATCTGGGTGCCGAGGGGGATGAGCTTCAAGGGCAGGGAGTTGCCGGGGCGGATGTCCGCCTCGTCGCCAGAGACCACGGTGTCGCCGGGCTTCAGGCCGACGGGCGCTATGATGTAGCGCTTCTCGCCGTCGGCGTAGAAGAGGAGCGCGATGCGGGCCCCGCGGTTGGGGTCGTACTCAATCGCGTTGACCTTGGCGGGCACGTCCAGCTTCGCGCGGCGGAAGTCCACCAGCCGGTACATCCTCTTGTGGCCGCCGCCACGGAAGCGGCAGGTGATCCGCCCGAGGTTGTTGCGGCCGCCCGTGGAGTGGCGCGGCACGGTGAGCGCCTTCTCGGGCTTGGCCTTGGTTATCTCGTCGAAGGAGGGGTATGACTGCGCCCTCCGGCCCGGCGAGGTGGGCTTCACTTCCCTGATTGCCATGGTCGTATACCTCTGTGCTCTAGCCGTGCTGGAGATCGGGGATCTCGGTGTTCAAGGTCAGGTAGGCGACCTTGCGGTCCGGCCTCCAGCCCATCTTCATGCGGCCCCGCCTCTTGGGCTTGCCGTGGCGGATCAGGGTACGCAAGCCTAAAATGCCCTCCGGCTTCAAGCCGAAGGCCTCAATAAAGGCTGTCCTGAGCTCCTTTTTGTTGGCCCTGATGTCCACCTCGAAGGAGTACATGAAGCGCTTGGCGGGCTGGTCGGGGATCGTGCGCTCGCTGTTCTTCTCGGAAAGGAGCGACCTCCTGATGATGTTTAGCGCGCTCGTCATTTGGTCTTGAGAAGCCTCTCCTCGATGAGGGGGAGGGCCCCCTCAAGAAGCACTACGTACTCGTAGTTCAAAAGATCGTAGCAGTTGAGGCCTGCGGCGCGGAGGACCTTCACCCGGGTGAGGTTCCGGGCGCTCGTCTCCAGCAGCTCGTCCTGGCCGGGAATGACGAAAATTACCTTGGAGCCGCCCCAGGGCTCGACGGCCTTGGCGACCTGCTTGGTCCTGTAGCCGTCGACGGGGAACTCGTCCAGCACCTCCAGCCGGCCGGCCGCGAGCTTGTCCGACAGGACGCTCCTGAGCGCTATGCGCCTCACCGCGGCGGGAGGCCTGAAGCCGAAGTCCCGGGGGTGGGGCCCGAAGATGGTGCCGCCCTTCTTGAGGAGGGGGGAGCGCCTGGTCCCCATCCTGGCCCGGCCGGTCTTCTTCTGGCGGTAGGGCTTGCGGGTGGAGAAGGCCACCTCGCCGCGGGTCTTGGTGTCGGCGGTCCCGGAGCGGCGGGAGTTCAGCTGGGCGCGCACCGTCTCGTGGACGATGTGGGCCTTCACCTCGGCGCGGTAGATGGCGTCGGGCAGTTCCACCTCCCTTACGGGCTCCCGCTGGAGGTTGATAACGGATACTGCGGTCATAGGTTTCACACCGAATGGCGCCCGGGGCCGGGCGCCTTGCGGCGCCGGGGAAGGCGGCTCAGAGAAACGCGTTCAAGCACGTTCGGGGAGGTTTGGGGGGGGGCCGGGGGCGTCTCGGAGCCGAAGGGCCCGGCGCCGGGGGGCCGGAAGCCCGTCCGCGGCCCGGGTTTCAGCCGGCCGCGGCCCGGGCGGCCTTGGGCTGGACGAGGCTCTTCTTAAGGAGGAGCAGCCCGCCGTTGGGGCCGGGCACGGCCCCTTTCACGAGGATTACGCCGTAGTCGGGGCGGACGTCCACGACCTCCAAGTTGCGGGCGGTGACCCTCACGGCGCCGTGGTGGCCGGCCATCTTGCGGCCCGGAACGACCCTGGAGGGGTCGGCCGCGGAGCCGATGGAGCCGCCGGAGCGGGGGGTAAGGCACCCGTGGGTGGCCCTGCCGCCGCCGAAGCCGTGCCGCTTCATGACGCCCGCGTAGCCGCGGCCCTTCGAGGTGCCGGTCACGTTCAGCTTGTCGCCGGGGGCGAAGATGTCAAGGGGCACCTCGTCGCCGGGCTCGGGGGTCTCGCCGGCGGCGAGCTCGAACTCGCGGATGAGCTTGTAGGCCATGATCTTGGTCTTCATGCCGTCCTTGGAGTCCTCGGGCTTCCCGGCCTCGCCGGAATCCTTGCGGTCGCCGGGCCTTTTCGGATCGTAGGCGCCCGCGGTCCAGGCCCCGCCGTGGGTGCGGGCGTGGCCGCGCTCAGGCGAGTTCCCGTGGCGCTTCGCCCCGAAACCCAGCTGCACTGCGGAGTAGCCGTCCTTCTCGGGGGTCTTCACCTGGACCACGACGTTCGCGCCGGCGAGTACCGCCGTGACGGGCACGCAACGCCCGCCGTCCAAGAAGAGCCGGGTCATGCCCAGCTTCTTGCCGATTAGACCTTTCATTTTACAGCTTCAACTCCACGTCCACGCCGGCGGACAGGTCGAGCTTCATGAGCGCGTCCACGGTCTGCTGGGTGGGCTCCAGTATGTCCAGAAGCCTCTTGTGGGTCCTCACCTCGAAGTGCTCGCGGCTCTTCTTGTCCACGTGGGGCGAGCGGAGCACGCAAGTGCGCTGTATGGAGGTGGGGAGTGGCACCGGACCCGCGACCCTGGCCCCGGTCCTCTTGGCCGTGTCCACTATCTCCTGCGTCGAGCGGTCCAGGAGCTTGTGGTCGTAGGCCCGCAGGCGGATGCGGATTTTTTGGTTGTTAAGCATTGTGTCGTCCCATTGAGGGGGATGATGTCCCGGCCCGGCGGCGACGCGCCGGGCCGGTCGCGGGAGGGAAGGCTTCCGGTTCCCCCGGCGGCTTGGGGCCGACGGGGGGCTTGCCGGCCCCTTGCGGGCTTGCGGCCCGCGCGGGCCTTCAGGGCTTCGTGGCTTAAAGGCGGCCCGCCCCGAAATCCGGGAAGAGGCGGGGGCGAGCGGCCGGGAGGGGGGGGAGGGGGGGACGGAAGGCCTCGCGCGGGGCCGCGCCGCTTGCGGGGGTGGATCCGGGGGAGGCCCCGGACGCTACCGTACCCGCGCGGCCCCGGAGGGGGCATTACGGCACGGGCCGCTCCGCCTCCGACCCGTTCGGCAGGGAAAGGGCCCGCCCGCGCCGGGACCGCGGCGGCCGGGCGCCGGCCCGGCGTGTCCCGGAGCGGTTCCGGCGCTACTCGATTATCTCGGTAATGACGCCCTGGCCCACGGTCTTGCCGCCCTCGCGGATGGCGAAGCGGAGCTCCTTTTCCATCGCGAGGGGGGTGATGAGCGCGACGCTGCAGGTGAGGTTGTCGCCGGGCATCACCATCTCCACGCCCTCGGGAAGGGTCAGGACCCCGGTCACGTCCGTGGTGCGGAAGTAAAACTGGGGGCGGTAGCCGGTGAAGAACGGGGTGTGGCGGCCGCCGTCCTCCTTGGTCAGGATGATGACCTCGGCCTTGAACTTGGTGTGCGGCACGATTGAGCCGGGCTTGGCCACCACCTGGCCGCGCTCGACCTCGTCGCGCTTGGTGCCTCGGAGGAGGAGGCCCAGGTTGTCGCCGGCCTGGCCCTGATCCAGGAGCTTGTGGAACATCTCGAC
>JAIRZX010000289.1 GCA_031267005.1 Deltaproteobacteria bacterium | reverse complement strand
GTTCCGGAATGTACGATTCGCGGCGTTCCAGGGGTATGTAGAGGGAGAGGATCCCCGGCGCGTCCACCGGGTCGGAGACGAGCCCCACGGGCTGGGCCACGGCCTTGGCCGCCTCGGCGGTCGAGCTTCCCAGGAAGGCCGGGGGGTCGGCCTCGCCGAAGAACTCGGAGGTCTGGCAGTTCAAGCCGGCGGAGTCGGCGAGGGGCTTCAGGCCAGCCCCGTCCCGCCCTTGGGCCTGTGCCCGCTCCAGAAGCGACTCCAGGGCCTGGCCGGCGGCGATGCGCGCCTTGCGGGCTATCACGGCCTCGGACAGCTGCCCCCTCGCCTGGTCCAGGGTCTGGACCGAGGCGGGGGTGAATTCCCTGACCTTGATGAGGTGGTACCCGAACATGGTCTCGACGGGGCCTATGACCCCCTCCCTCTGCTCGGGGGTGGAGTCGAAGACCGCGTTCTCGAACTCCTGGACCATGTCGCCTGGGCGCATCGGCGGGAGTTCGCCCCCCTGGGGCGCGGAGCCCGGATCCTCGGAGATTTCCCGGGCGAGCGCCGCGAAGTCCTCGGACGCGGCCCTCTCCAGGGCCCTGTCGGCCTTCGTGCGGGCTTCGGCCTTCTGCTCGTCCGTGGGGGAGAAGTTCGGGAACTTTATCAGGATGTGCGACACCTGGGCCGAGGCGGGGGTAGTCAGGTTGGGGAGTTCCTCCTGGTACTGCTCCTCCAGCTCGGTCTCGGAGGCTTCTAGGCCCTTTCGGTAGTCGGCGGGATCGAAGGTGACGTACTCGACCCGTACCTGGGCCGGCCGCCTCCAGCGCTCGCGCGCCGTCGCCCAGTAGGCGTCTACGTCCTGGTCGGAGGGTGAGAGCCCGGCCGTGAAGGCCGAGGACGGGAAGAAGGCGTAGGCCAGCGCCACCTCGTCCTCGCCGGAGTGGTAGTCGTCCACCAGGGAGGCCGTGGGCACGAAGCTCATGGACTGCACGTGCCTGATGGCCGCCTCGAGGCGCATGTCCTCGGACAGGGCGGCCTCGAAGGCGGCCACGTTCTCCCTGAAGGTGCCGGTCACCACCTCCTCGTAGCGGGCCTTGGAGAAGCGGCCGTTTTCGTCCAGGAAATACGGGTTGGAGGTAATGGACGAGACCACCGCCTGGGCGGGGACCGTCAGGCCGGTCTGGTCGGCCATCTTGCCAAGGACGTGGCGCTGGACCAGGGTGGACACGGCGGACTGGGAGGCGGCGGTGTCCAGGGCCCTGGAGTCCATCTCCGGGAAGCGCTGCCGGATGTTCTCCTGGGCGATGCGCTGGAACCGGAGGTACTCGGATACCGGGACCTGCTCGCCGTCGAGCCTGATGGACACGCCGTCCCCGGTGTTCTGGCCCCCGACGCCCCAGAATACGAAGACCAGGGCGATGGCCCCTATGATGAAAGCGCTTATGAAGCCGCCGGATCTTTTCCTGATGTAGTCGAGCATATGCCGTCCGAGGGGAGCGGGGCCCCGGCGGGGCCCCGGCGGGTTTCGTTTGGGCCCGGCGGGCGCGAGCGGGCGTCCAGGGCCGGGCGGCCGAATGGCCGGTGGATTGCAGGGGGCGTCCCGGGGAACCGGGCCCGTGAGGGCTCCGGGGCGGAGCGCCGGAGGGGAAAGCGGGTAAGGCGGTGAAAACGGCAGGGATAGGCCGACGCCCGGAAGGGTGCGCCCCCTTGCCCCCCGCGCTTCCGGAGAGGGCCGCAGGCCCAGCGGTCGACCGGGCAGATCCGCTGATTATAGTCCCCGCAGTCGGGATTATCAAGATCCGCATTATTTTGCGGCCGGAGGGTTCCGGCGGATCGGCGGATTTCCCGAAACGGACGGATTGGCTTGTATCGGGCGGTTGGGCTTGCGGGCAGGGGGGCGGGACGGCTTGCGCGGGGCGGACGGTATCGTCATGGGGCCGTCGGGAAGCGGCTGGGTGAGGTTGCCGTTTCCGGGAGGGAAGAAAGGTGTTGCGGTTTTCGGACGGGAGCGGGGTTGCGGTTTCTGGGAGGGGGGGGAGGGGCAGCCGGTGCTCGGCGGGGAAGGGGGCCGCGTCTTGAGTGACGAAAGCTATTCTTGCGGCGCACCCCGGTGAGGCCGCGACTTGAAGCGCGCGACAAGTGGTACCTTTCATGGGACGGGGCGCCGCCAGCAACATGCAGGTGGATCGTGAAACGGTTTCTCGGGTAGACTAGCCAAGTGCATACGCCATGCAACCTTTGATTCAATTTCGAAAACCCTCCCCTCTCATTCCGCCCGCATTGGTGTCCCAGGGAGTGTCGGCAACCCAAACGGCTTTCATTGAGCATACCAGATCGCTGGCTCAAGGAGGGTCCGGTTCTGCGTCAGGTTGGAGTCGATCTTTGGGAAGACGAGAGGGGGAGGCCGTGAGCAGGGGCTGGGAAGCCTGTCTGGGTTCGACCGGGGCTGGAGGCCTCCCTCCCCTCCAGCAAGCTTTGACGGCGTCAGGGAGCAAAGAGGAGCGGGCCGTCCGCCAGCCGCCTCCCGTCAATGCCGTCCGGTCCGGAGGCCCGAATCCTTCCCGTCCGTCGGGGGCTGGCGGTCGGCAGGTCGCGCCTGCGCTGGCATGAGCCTCTTTGGGCGGTCGGCAAAACCAGCCTCCCGCTTTGTTTTTGACATAATTATTGCCATTGCTGTTAAATATTAGAATAATATCAAAGAAATGACTATACCGTATATGAATTAAATACCCGCCATTTTCTAATATTTAGATTCAATGGCAATAATGGAAAGAGTTTTACATCAATCAATCAAATATGTATCAGCCAGACGCAAGGAGATCCCCCTCGGAGGCGACCGGAAGGCTCTCGGCGGATGACGCGGGCGACTCGGGAAGCAGGGGAAGCCCGGGCGGTTCGGTATGCTTCCAGGAATCCTGCCGGGCACGTCAAGCAGCCGAAGCCTGTACGAGTCAGGCGGGACAGGGCGCTTAAGGCGTGAGGCGCGAGGGTCGGCTTGAGCCCGACGCGAGGGAAAGGCCGGGGGAGGGCGCGGCGGCCGGAACAATTGGGACCGGTTGCTTCCCGTCGGAACCCAACCCTTATAAAGCGCAAGAAACCAGATTCTCCGCTCGTGTTACGTGGGGGGACGGAGAACGTAGATGGCGTAGCCTGTACGGATTTTCAGCGGAATCCCGGTTGTTCCCGTCGTCAATAATTAGGGGCTGCACCGGCGCGGTCCCCGCCCTCGGGCATTGGCGGCATAAGCTTCGCCGCAGCCGGTCATTCCGAAACAGCGGACTTCGGCAACACGCCAGCCGGGTAGGATTGATCCTGCCCTGTGGCCGCAACGCCGAAAACCACTCAAAAACCGAAGAATTGATCTAAAATCATGAATGTTGTATATATAGAAAAGGCAATACTGACGCCTCCACTATCTTGAAGGCCTAAAGCCGGAATGCGAACCAAATGACCCAGGATTTGCCCGTTCTTCCCATAGGGATGGCGGCCTTTGAAAACATCAGGAAAAAACAGGCAGTATACGTCGACAAGACGAAGTTTATCGCGGACCTTGAGAATGCGGGTCAGTTCGTCTTTTGCTCCCGGCCCCGCCGTTTCGGCAAGTCCCTAACTGTGCATATGCTCGATGCCTTCTACTCGGGGCGCAATGATCTTTTCCAGGGCCTCGCGGCAGAAAAAAATATGCGCTCCCAGAATTATGTAATCTGCCCTGTCGTCAGGCTGGACATGTCCGCTGTGGCCGGTAGCGACAGCAAGGAAAACTTGCAAGACGAAATCATGGTCCGTCTTGGAATTGTTGCCAAACGACATAAAGTCCCCTTGCGCGGCGTTAATTGTGCAAACGCCTTTTCTTGTCTTCTTCAGGACGTCCATGAGGAGAGCGGCCAAAAGGCAGTCCTCCTTTTGGATGAGTACGACGCCCCCGTCATAAACCTTGTCGGCAGGGACAAGTTTACTTATGATCAGAAATTGCTTTCCGATACGCGGAACATAATGCAGAAATTTTATACGCAGATCAAAGTTGA
>JAIRZX010000195.1 GCA_031267005.1 Deltaproteobacteria bacterium | reverse complement strand
AGGGTCTCCCACGAGAAGGACGAGGAGCTGGCCGAAGAGTTCCCGTTCTAGATCCCGGAGGAAAGGCTACCGGGCCGGGGAGGGCCGCAAGTAGCCGCCGGGGGGGCGAGGACAGGCCGGGGGGCGGCCGTGCCCGTCTTGACTGGACTGGCTTGGACGGACAGACGCCTTGCGGCGCGCGCGGCTTGAAGGCAGGCGGCCCGAGGCGGTCGTTGGAAGCTGGCGCCGGCTCAAGCCATGGCCCTCCCACGCCGATACGTAAACCAGGAGCGGGCCGTTTTGCCGCGTATGTTATATGCGGGCAACTCAAGGATAAGCTCTTGAAGGGATTGAGAGATGATCGGCGCGGTTCGGAACTCCCTCGCGGGCTTCTTGAGGATGGGCGGTCAGGTTTTCGGTTCCGGCGGGGTCGCCAGCGCCAAAGACAGGATAAGCCACGGCCTCCAGATCCGGAATTTCTCCCCCGAGACGCTCAAGACGCCCAAGGACGAGGAGGCAACGGCGAAGAAGAAGATTGCCGAGAACTTCGAGTCCGTGCTGGCCGGCCGCCTCGCCGAGGCGGACAGGGACGGCGAGAGGAGCGCCGAGGAGCGCGAGGCCCTGGTGGACTCCGTCATGGGTGCAATCGAGCGGATAAGGACAGACTTCGGGCAGGAAATGGCCACGGAGACGATGGTCGAGGTCCTGAAGGGCACCGAGCAGAGGATGGACGCCGCGACCGTCGCCGCGGCCCTGGGCAAGGTTTTGAGGGAGAGGGAGACGCTGGCCACGAGGATCCTGACCGGGAAGATTTCGGAGTCCGACGGGGAACTCGTGAAGAAGCACTTCGGAGACGTGGGCGAGGACGAGGAATTGCTGGAGAGGGTCAAGGAGGACGCCGGGAAGCTCAAGGAGATTGTGGAGTTTTTAAACAAGCGGGACGAGGTTTCCGCCGCCGCTGGCGCGACATCTACCGTCAACTCGGGCTCCGTCGTAAATCCCGGCGCGTTTGGCGGGAAAATCACCCACTCGTCTGTCTCCTCGGCCTTGAACAGCTATTACGGCGAGGTGCTCATGAACGAGGAGGACCGCCACGCGTTCACCGACGATTTCGAGTGGGCAAGGGCCTCTGACGTCAAGGCGAAGAACGGCGAGTACCGGAGCGCCATGTACGGGTTCGACTTTACGATGAGCGTTTCCGAGCTCGGTCGGGAGAACTTGGACGATCTCGTGCGGTTCCTGCGCGACGAGATGGGGGACGCGGACAGCGCGGCCCTGATCGAGAATTTGGCCGACGCGGACGACATATTCGCGGCCGTGAACGCCGTATACGTGGCAAACGATCCGGGGCTGCGCAACGTCCTGGCGGGGCCGCTCAAGCTTAACGCTGACGGGAGCCCCATGTTGATCCCTGACGACGAGAGCTTCTGGGAGGAACAAAACCGGCTCAGGGAGGCCGACTACGCGAGGCTTACCGACCCCGGCTACGAGGCGCCGGAGTTCAACTACGACTCCGACTACGGCTACGGCTTCATGGACGGGACGGACTGGAAGACCGGGGACTACCAGTGGGATCTGGCGAGGTTCCTGACCGGAGCCATCCTGGACAAGGTTAACGGGGTCATAAGGGATAACGAAAAGGTCCGGGAGAGATTCCTGGAGGTGGCGTCCAAGAACTTCGGGGGGAGGGCGGACGCGGTGCCTGACGACTACGGCCTCGTGGGGTTCCCTTCGTACTCCAACATGGGCCAGGTGTCCGTCTCCTATCTCATGGGCACTGCGGACACCACCGCCGCGGAGCGCGCGCTCCAGACCCTGAAGAGCTTCTCCTTCCCAGATTCTGAGGGCCTCTTGAAGGGCTTCCGGATCGAAAACAGGACGAGCGTCAAGACCGTGGAGCTTCCCGGCTACAGCGAACTCTGGGAGGCAGAGCGGAAGAACGTCTACGAAGAGGCGATCTCCCGGTACGAGAAGGAGAAGGAACGGAAGGGGCTCCTGCTGGAAGAGACGGCGTAGCCGCCGGGTAAGGGCGACGTGCCGGTCCGGCCGATGCCGCTCCCGGCGCGGCGCGGCGGTACCGAGCGCGGAGCGCCGGGCTTGCAAAGGCCTCCGGACGGAAAACGCCCTCCGGAGGTATTTTTTTCGTGCGGGCCGAGTCCAGGCCGCAGGGATTACGGTTTCGGGGGACTCCTGAACCATTGGATTCCAAGCCGCGCGGTTTCCTCCCGGCGCGGCTTGCCGCGACGCCCCGCCAGGTCCGGCGGCTTCGGCGAGGCGCGGCCCCGCGGGAGGCGCGGCCGAGACGAGCCTTTCGGCAGGCCGCGCCTTCCGCAGGGCACGGGTATTCAACCGTCCCGGTTACGCCAGGAAGTCGAGGAAAAATTTCTCGAAGTGTTCGAGGCCGAAGCTCTCGCACTCGATAGGGACCTCGATTATGGAAAAGGCGTCCAGGATCTCCTCGTCGGTGAGCGGGTTCAGCCCGAAATCCATTACGAGGACCCGGTCGTAGATGCCGAAATTGATCCTGAAGTCCGTGTCGTCCCAGCCGAGCATCTTTCTCATTCCGTCTTCGGCGAACCAGGTCCTGCGGATCCACGCCGGGGTGATGAGCATGGTCCGGTTCTTCTCAAGTTCAGCCACCCTGTCCTCCCCCACGAGCGCTCCAAGGCAGTTCTTCGTGGAGAGGACGGGGAAGCCGTGCGAGGCCGCCTGGCTCTTCAGGTCCGGGTGGCAGCCGTAGCCAATCATGAGCCTCACGGAGTCGTCCCCGTCCTCCACCTCGCCGAAACACTCGTCCAGGCGGGCTCTCAGGATGTCCATGTCGTTGTGGAGCCCGGCCCCTATCCAGATGGTCTCAACCTCCACCTCGGGGTGCCTGTCCAGCACCCACTTCATCTCGTCTTCCAGGATATTGCACGCTATGAGCGTCCGTTTGGCCACTTTCTCGACTCCTCGCGCCCGGCGGGGGCGCCTGGGGATCCGGCCGGACCTGGCTGATCCCGTTTGCCCCGGTACCGCTTCTGCGCGCGCGGATTTCCTTGAAGGGGCGTACAGCTGTTCTGGCCCGGGGCGGGGGGACACCCTCTCTTCCCGGGCCAGCAATCATTTTACGCCGCGGCGCGAAGGATAAATGTAGCGGCGGCTACAAATCTAATTTTTTGACAGAAGCCAGTTAATCCGCATGCGGGGCATTCCCTTACACCCGGCGCTTAATCCGGGAGAGCCCGCAGAGCTGGAAAAATCGTCTTGATGTCGAAAGAGGATTCCGGGGAGGGAGGCGGGAAACAGCGCCGTATCTGGCAATCCGTCCTGGCTGGCATCGTGCTCTGGGCTGTTGCGCGACGGCGCCGCGCCGGAAGGACCGCTCGCGAAGGGGGGCCAGGAGTAGCGGCGGCCGGAGGGACGGCGCCCGGCAGCGCCGCCAGCGCAGGTAAAGCTTATCCGCGCCCGGAGGGCACGTTTTTAAGTGTCGCCAGGCGATGACGGGTACGCCCGGGTCGCTCTCGTACGGGGAATTCCAAACGAGGCATGCGTCCGCGGGGTGATTGCCGGAGGGATCGGACTCCTGCGGCCGGAATTCCTGGCCTGGCCCCGACTGGCCTCGCGACTTCCAAGGAAGGGCACGCCTATGCCAGCAGGACCGTGGCCGTTCCTCTAAAAGCGGAGGATGCACCAAACGGCGAAGCTGGCGCCGTGGCGAACGTTCCCGGCCGGTGGACGCCTAAGTCCTTCCAGCCCGCCCCTGGCCAACTGCAGGCGCCGGGACAAAAGGCGCCCGCGCCGGACGTTGCGGGAAAGCCCCGCGCTAAACTCCCCAGTGGGGGAAGGCTTTGCCTAAGGGCCTGGAGCCTAAGGCATGCGCAAGGGGATGCCGCTCAGCTACGGCCGGCGCCTCCCCGCTCCCGTCCTTCCGGCTTTCGGCCCCGCTCCCGTCCTTCCGCCTTTCGGAGTCTGCGGCAAAGGACGGCGTTTCGCGGCAAAGGAGTGCGGAGGCAACGAGCCATGTGAGTTCCATGAGCCTGGCGCGGGGGTTCCGGGCGGCGACGCGTCCGGATCACCATTCTTCGCTCCGCAGGACGCGCTGGACGGATGGCTCGGAGAAAGCGAGGGCGCGGGCCAGGCTTTTCGTGGTCCAGCCGCCCTCGTCAGGGGGCGGCGGCTCTTCCATGAGCAGGAACACCGCGTCGCGCGTCAGCGCGTAGGGGAGAGGCCTGCGGCGGCGGCCGCCGCCGGGCGGCTCGCGGAGCCCGTCGATCCCCGACGCAGTAAAGCGGATCCTCCATCTGAGGACCGTCTCGGGCTTCGTCCCGAGCTCCGAGGCCGTCTCGTGGTCCGGGCGCCTGTCTGAGCACATGAGGGCGATCTTTGCCCTGAGCGGCGGGAAGGAATCCGGGTCCGAACCCCCAGCATAGCCTATCAGGGCCTTTAGGTCAGCCGAGGAGAGCGGGGGAGCGGGGGTATTTCGGTTTTTTTTGCCATCTGCCTCCGCGGAGCTGGCCGCTCGCGGCCTTAATAGGCCGGATGGCGCCTGGAGGGGGCTGCCAGGCGCGCCGGAACCTTGAGCGGCTTCTCGCCGATTTTCCAACTATATCGGTTTTTGGAGCGCGAGTCACGTCCGGATAGGCTTCCGTTTCAGCCAGACGGCATAGGGGGGGTCCGGCGTCAGCCGGTCCGGCGCGTCGGCGGGCGTCTATTACGAGCGATATTTAGCGTCTCACGCTTGCGGCACACAATTAGCGCGGGCTCGCCGCTCCCGGCTTAGCGAAAAGCCTTGCTCGGATTTCGGCCCCGTGTCCTTCGGAGTTGCGGCTTCCGGGTTCGTGGCTTCCGGGCACGCTGCGGGAATGCCGGGCGGGGTAGCGCGCCCGTAGCCAGCTTTGTATCCGTTCACGGGCCTGGCCAGGAAGACAGGACATCCCCCCATCGCCATGAACGCGGTATCCGCCCGCATGGCGGCTGGTGCCGGAGAATTGGCCTCTCCGCCTGCCCATAGGCTCTCCCGTTTTCCTGGTTTCCGGGCGCTTGCTTTCAAGCGCCCCGGCTCTCCTCCTCCGAGCTTCCAGGCCCTCCCTCCGCGAGCCAGCTCCCTTCCCGGAGGCGTTGCCAGCCCCCCTCGTGGACGGGTACGGAAGACGTTTATCCTATTCTCGTGCGGGGTAAGTTTCCGGAGGGCCGTTATGTGTGAAGCTTGCTTCACGAAGTCTGGAGAGCGACTAGTGCCTTGTAACATTCATTTTTTCGGGTATAGCCTTCTCGGCCTCAAATTAAATTCCTAAATTATGAAGCGTCATTTACCGAACATATCAATGATGCATGGTACTAGTCGTGAAGCATTCCTCGCGGGCATTTGCCCCGGCGCCATAATTTCGGGAAACAGAGACGGTTTTGGGCGCCTCAAGACGCCCGCCGCCGTAAGTTTTCCCTGCGTGATCCTAATCCCCAGGCTGGACGGAGTTAAAAAGCTTCTGAGTGATGCGGGGGTGCCCGAAAACATGCCGACGTCGACAGTCTCATTGATCAATTGATGAAGTGGTATGACGGATATTCTGGGACGGAAAGTCTAAAGTCATAAACACTTTATCGTTACTGACATTTTTTTGAAAAGAAGAAATTTCCCAATTATTGGTGCCAAACCGGGTCCTCCTTGCCAGCGAGCCGCGTCGCCAATAACACTGCCGACTATTTCAAGATATTAGACAAGAATATTTCGTGCGATGGCTTATTCCCGGAAATGGATCTTAACAACTTTGACGATACGATCATCCTTATGCAGGATGGATATCTTATAGTCGGCAGCATCATCGAAATCTTCTATAAGCAATATTATAACATCAAGGAACCCAACAACGAGATCAAGGACTCGATACGGCTCGGGCTTCTGGCGGATTTTTTTGTCCCGGCCAATACTTGACCAGGAAAAAAGTTATCTGAACTAAAAATATCTGCAGTATCAGAAAGCCTTCAGCTCCCTCAACGAAGAAGACTACGAATTTTTTCTGCCGACAATCATTTCGGGCATTATTCAGCGCTGACCTGTCGGGCATTATTCAGCGCTGACCTGTCGGGCATTATTCAGCGCTGACCTGTCGGGCATTATTCAGCGCTGACATGGAATCCAAAAAACAAGAAAGACTATGAGAGAGCGAACGATAAACTCCAGTTGGCAACCACGACATAATTTCTTTTCCGGTACCTTTTGTAGCTTCTCATTGAGTTCGGCAACAAGTTGGTCATGCCTGAATTTTCTTCGGACATAGGCATATCCGATCTGTCAGTCCAATCGAATAATTGGCGGATCGCTATAGAAATTAGGCATGATAAGGTAGATTCCGCTCGTGATAAAACAGATGTATCCCTGAACAATTGCGATATCGTTCAAGGAGTGAGAAGTGAATATGTGAACGGGCGACATGTGAAGATGATTAATCAAGCTTTTATTCAGAAAATTAAAAAAAATTATGCTAAAAATCTCTGGCTGATGGTTTTGACGTGTACGCCGCAGCCGTTGCCGTCTACGGCACTTCTGACGTGATGGTGAGGTTCATGAAAGTAGTCTGGAAAGGCGCCGGGAATACAAATGTTCCGTAGAGTAGATGGTTTACGCTTTTATACTGGAACACAATGGGTTACCACTATATTTTGGATGCCAAAAATTGCTTTTCGCTGAAACGCGGGCTCTTCGCGGAAACCGGTGCGCCGGGCCAGCGGGGCGGGAGCGGGCGAAATGGCGAGGATTTTGGCGCAAAACATGCATAAGTATACCAGTGTTGATTATTTTCTCGCGAAAGGAG
>JAIRZX010000157.1 GCA_031267005.1 Deltaproteobacteria bacterium | reverse complement strand
TGGTGTTTGGTCGTCAAAGCTAGCCCAATTCATGCTATCTCCTTCGGTGTTAACGTCCTCAATTTTCAATATACAGAGGAGAGCTTCAAGAGTCAATCCCTTCATAGTTCTTTGTAGTGCTAACACTCCTACTCTCCAACTATCCTGCTCTCCTTCTGCTCTCTTCTTCTCTCTTCTCTCTTCTTCTCTCAAAATCTCTCCTTTGTTCTTTTTTCCATCTCTCCCTAACGCTTTGTAATTTCGTGGCGGAACCTGTATCGGTTGCGCCGATCCACCCTCTCGCCCCTTCGGAGCGCCTGATTTCAAGCCTGGCAGCGCCTGTCAGGTTCTGCGGGATGAGGCGGCGCGCCATCGCGTCTGCTTTCCCGTGGCCACGAGCTGGCTTGAATCTTAGGGCCAGTTCGGGACAGGAATGTTCTGGATGGGGGCAATGCCTGCCCGGGTGCAAGAACGAATAATTAGCCTCGGGAGGGCGGCGATAGCCGTCTCCCGCAAAAGGATTCGACATGGTTTGAGCCGTAGCCCGGGTGATCGCTTTTAACCGGGAACGGTCATTTCCAAAAATTTCGGAACGAAAAAGAAACAGGAGGATGATTTTGAAGCACATATCGCATGTCAGTACGGGAGATGCCCAGTCAAGCCAGGGCCAGCGGGTTTTGTCCGGGATATTCTGCCTGGCGTTTGCCGTTGCGTTGGCGGCCTTTTCGGGAGAAGTTGCACTTGCGGCGTCAAGCGACACCACGTCGGATTTGATAGCCAACCACGGTGGGGGGTGGCCTGGAAACCCTAACGAAGAGCTGAGTTATACGGTAGGCCTAAACACGATTGATGCGATAGTTGTATTCGAAGGATACAACTCTTCAAACGCGACAATCCCGCAAGATCACACTTTGACCGTAGACACTGCCGTTCCGGCAGGATACAGCGTAATAGCCGGAGGCGGGGAAACTGGAATCGCCTTAAACAACAACCTGATACTGAATTATGCCACGGGTGAATTAGTGTTTGCCATAGGAGGATTTGCTACGTATGACCCGGCGAATCCGACCGGTACCGTTCGGGCTGAGGGCAATACTGTCACCGTGACAGACTGGGCCGAAGTCCAGGGCGGAATCATGGGCGGAGTGGCGGTTCCGACAGGCGGCACGGGCGTGGCCAGCTACAACCGGATCGTAATTAACCACTCAATCAACACGTCCGCGGCCATACCCGCCGTCTACGGCGGCGTCATAATGTCCGACGGCGTGAACGGGGGATCAGGAACAGCCTCTTATAACTCCATCATAATAAACAACAACGTCGAGGTTAAGATTAATTTTCTTGACGGAGCGCATGTCGACGGCCCAGCTTCGGTTCTCGGCGACGATTCCAGCAAACTTGAATACAACTCGGTCGAGGTGCGGGGGGACACGGGGACTGTAACAGTCCTTTCAGACGTTTTCGGCGCCTACCTTGCCTCCGGAAAAAAGCCGACAAACGGAGACGGCCCGATATTGCAGCAAAACACGGTTATACTCGAGCGCGGAACGGTCGGGAACGGCGTGAGCGACGGAAGCGTCTACGGCGCGTACGTAGGCGAAGGCATTGGCGTTACGATAAAAGGCAACACGGTAACGATTTCCGGAGACGACGTCGATGTCACGCATAGCGTGATAGGCGGCGGCGTACGCTACAAGAACACTAATGCGGGCATAGTCGACGTGGCTGAGGAAAATAAGGTCTTCATGAGCGCGGGCACGGTAGGACAGGACGTGGTGGGCGGAAACGTCTCCGGCGGAACCGCCAAAGCCAACAAGGTTTATCTGAGCGGCGGCGAGGTCGGAGGCAACGTCGCTGGCGGATATGCCGGAGGGACGTCGGCCTCTGATCCCGGAAGCGCCGTCAACAACTTCGTCTACGTGACGGAAACCGCGGAAATCGGCGGCTGGGTGGCTGGAGGACGATCCAGGCAGGATAACGCCGAGGGCAACGAGGTTCTGATCGAGGCTCTGGTCACGGCGGTGGTCGGTGACATTTACGGGGGAAACGTCAATTCTGATTCCGGCGATACAGCCAGCGCGAACAGCAACAAGGTAACAATTAAGGGAAGCGCCCTGAGTTCGGCCGTTTACGGCGGTTTCGTCTTGAACGGTACGGGAACCGCAAAAAACAACCGCGTGACGCTTTCAGGCGATATAAATCTTGGCGCCGGAGTAGACATGTTCGGCGGATACTCCGGCGGCTCCGGCGACGCGTTCCACGGGAACGAGCTGGCTTTGAACAGCGTCAATTATACGGGCAATAAACGTTTCGGCGGAATTCAAGGCTTTGAGAACCTGACTTTGGAGGTTACCAGCGCCCAGGCCGTAGCGGCTCAAGCCGCGGGAACAGCCCTGCTCCAGGTGACAGATCTGTCGCTGAAGGATCCCAACAGCACCGACGGCTCGACAATGAGGGTGAACTTTACCGGCACGGACGTCATCCCGTTAGGCACGGATTTCATTTTGGTTGACTCGACAAATCCCATTGTTACAAACGGCGATCCGGTAAAAACTACCGTTGGCACGCTTGGGCTGCTTGACGTAACCCTTGGGCTCGACTATACCGCGAACACCAGGCAGGTTCAGGCCACGGTGGAAAACATAGGTCCCAACGTCCAGGCCAAGGCCCTTTCCGAGCTCCCGCTCGCGGACGTCTCGTTCGTGAACCGAGGAAGCGACATGATAGCCGGGCAGGCGATACCCACGGCCCTGGCCAGCGTCTCCGGCACCGTCGGCGTCGCCGCCTTCGCCGCGGTGGGCTACGGGTGGGAGCGCACCGAAACGGGTTCCCACATAGACGTGAAAGGCGTATCGGGCGACATCGGCCTTGCCGTAGGTACTGACACATCGGCCGGCCCCTTCGTAGCCGGCGCCTTCCTCGAGTTCGGTGACGGGTCTTTCGATTCCTACAACGAGTTCGCGGGGATCTCCTCCGTGCATGGCGAGGGGGACCTTTCCTATCTCGGCGGCGGCGTTTTCGCTCGGCTCGACATCGGCCAGCCCGACGCCAGCCGTCCCTACTTCGAGGCGTCGGTACGCTTCGGCAAGACCGACGCCGACTTTTCGACCCGCGATTTCAGGGGGCATATCGGCGAGAAGGTAAGCTACGACTTCGACGCCAAGTACTGGGGCTTCCACGCGGGAGGCGGATACATCATAAACTTTGACAGCTTCGACGGGTCGCTGGATCTGTCTGCCAAATACTTCCACACTCACAGGGACGGCGACGATTTCATTCTCTTCGGGCAGAGGGTCTCGCTCAGCTCCGTCACTTCTTCAAGGGTCAGGGCGGGCGGGCGCCTTAACGCCGCGATCACCTCGACCATCAAGTCGTATTTCGGGCTCTATTTCGAGCATGAGTTCGACGGCGATTCAAGGGCGACCTACGCTGGCTACGCCCTCCCCGAGGCGTCGCTGGGCGGGTCGTCGGGCGTGGGAGAGCTGGGGCTCATCGTCAGTTCGCCCTCCAGCCCGCTTGAGGTCCAGATGGGGGTGGAGGGCTCCGCCGGAAGGCGGGATTCCTTTTCCGCCAACCTGAGCTTGAGGGTAACCTTCTGATTAATTCTCGCTTTCGATCCAAGGCCATCTCTCGAGTTAGACAAGCACAGGCGGCCCCGGCGGGAAATTGAGTTCCCCCGGGGCCGTCTTTTAATCGTTTACCGGTTTCAAGCGGAGATTGAGTCCGTTACGGAAACCCTCCACTCCCCTTTCATCCGCCCGCAATGGGAATCAAGAGAGTGCAGGCAAAGCTATCGCTAACGGCGTATCCGTTCACGGGGGGGTAAACCGGGCTTTTCGGGGGGGGCGCCTCAGAGTAAATGGACGGACGGGTTAAGGGCGGAGGGTTGCACGCCAGCGCGGGGAAGCTTTCTGCCGATGCTTTCTGTTGACGGGGAGGCTCCCGCCGGATCGCCGGATGGTTTTTTTGCGGAACCGCCACTTTGCTATATAATTGCAGTTCCTCACCCGCATTTCAGCGCCCTGGGCCGGCACCCGCCCCCGTCCGGGCAGCCTCCAGGAGGACGTCCCCGTGTTCCCGCCGGATCTCGCTTTCCTTCTCCAGCCCCTAACCCTAACCCTAACCCTGGCCCTGGCCTCGGCGGCGGCGCTCCTGCTTTTCGCGGCAGGGACAGCGCATGCCGCTCCGAAGAGTCCTGGCGGCAGGCCAGGCGCGAAGGGAGGGGGCCCCTCAGGCAAGAAGGGTTCCCGGAAAGGCTCACGCGAGGCTTCCGGGAAAAAGGGAGGGAAGGCCGGAACCTCCGGACCGCCGCACGGGAATACCCGGCTCCCGAAGGGATGGCCGGAATGGCGCTTCCAGCCCGGAGGAACCGCGCTGGAAAGGGCGCACCGGGAGGCCGACGAACTCGTCCGGCGCGGCGCCACGCTGGAGGCGGCGGAAGCCTGGGACCGCGTCCGGGCCGTCGCCCGCCTGTCCAGCTCCCCCGGGGGTCTGCGGTACTGGTGCGCCCTTTCCCGTTGCGCCCGGGCGCTCTCCGATTCCACGGAAGAGCCCGGCGGCGACGGCGAATTGCCGGAGGTTGAAACGGCCGCCCGCCTCGTCGGCGCGGCGGCGCTCGCCTCGGCCTGCCTGCAGTACCTGCCTTCGACGCGCTCTGCGGCTTACGCGCTCCGCCTGGCCTCGGTGCCCTCCGCCCCCGGCGGTGCCCCCGGGAGCGCCGCGGGTGTTCTCGGAAAGGAGCTGGCGGCGGCGATGGACGCCGAGCACCGCTTCGCTTTCGAAACCGCGGAACTGAGCAGCGAGAGGTTAAAATGGTCGAGCTTCCCCATGTCCCTGCCGCCGTTGCCGGCGTCGGACGACTTTTCCAAGTACGCTTCCGGCCTTTTGGGGAGTTTTTTCCATCTGGCGGCCATGATGGGCGGCGGGTACACAGAAAACGCGGCGGACGGGACTACCCGCGTGAACCTCCCCGCTTCCCTTTCCGAATCTCTGTACCCTAAGTATCCGTCCAAGCTGGGCCTTCCCTGGCATACCCCGGACTACCTGAGACGCCTCCTGGCCGACGAAGAGGGCCCGAAGGGGCCCGGGCCGGGGTCGCGGGACGCGCTCCTCACCCGTTCGGAGCTGGGCGAGTCCCTCTACGACACCGGCCGCACGGAGCTGGAGAAGGAGGCCTTGGAGCTCCTCCGGGAGGCCTCCCTCGGACTGGACGCGTCCCAAGGCCCCCGTGATCGGGAATCCCTGGTGGCGAAAGAGCGCTGGGCGCGGCGCATGGCCGGGCTCTTCGGGACGGGGAGGATCCTCGCCCGCGGCGGCCCGGAACCGCTTCCCGGAGAAATGCGCCGGGCGGCCGCCCTGCTCAGGGACGTTGCCTCCCTGGCGGAAGGGCTCCGCGACGGCGACGATTACTTCGCGCCCGGGCGCTACGGCCCGGAATTGCGCCTCACGGCCCGCATCACCCTCGCGAGGGTCACAGGCAAGCTGGAAGGGCCGGAACAGGGCTTTCTCAAAGCCCAATCCGTCTTGGACGAGCGGGAAGCCCTGGCCGAAGTCCCCCGGGGCGAGACCGCCATGGCACGGATCCTCGCCGAGGCGGCGGAGTGCGCCCGCGGGAACAAGCTCTACGGCGAGGCGCGGGATCTCCACCTCCGTGCCCTCGCGCTACGAAGGGAGCGCCTGGGCTGGCGGCACCCGGAGACCGCAGCGTCGCTCGCGGCCGCCGGGGATCTGGCGGAGCTCGCTGGAGAGGGAGCGGCCCCGGGGCCTTTCTGGGCCCTGGCGCTGGAGGCCCTCGCTGAAGCCGGGGAGGAATTGGCCCCCGACAGGGCCGAGCTTTCCCTGCGCCTGGGCCGCTGGCTCACGGCGGAGGGGGAGCCGGCTTCGGCCGTCCTTCTCCTGGAACCGGCCCTGGCCTGGGCCGGAAAGGCCAGGGGCCTCCGGGACCGCCTGACGTTCAGGCTGTCCCACCGCCTGGTCGAGGCCAGCCTGGCCTCCGGAGCACGGGTCAGCCTGTAGGGGGATTGCCGGTCCTTCCCGGAGCCTAGCGGACGCGCCCGGGGCCGCGAAATCCCGAAGGAGGGGGCGGGCCACGGAATGCCGGGCCCCCGCAGTCCACGGTTGCGTGGGGGAGGGCGTTCTCCGGCCGGGGCGCCCGTTCCGGGGCCGCCGCAGTCCTGGTGAGGGCCTGCGCGTTAACGGAGAGGGCCCCGGGGCGTTGCTGACCGGGCGGGACCGGTGAGTTGCAGACGTCCCCCGCCGAGTTCCTGGCCCCCACCTCGGCGGGGAAGGCCCCCGCCTCGGCTGGGAAGGGCGCCGCCTCGGCGGGGAAGGGCGCCGCCTCGGCAGAGACGGGCCTGGACGGGGGTGCGGCCCGGCCCTGAAGAAGGGGCGGGGCGGTGTGCAAGCAGGGCTTGCGGGGCGGGGGAGAGGGGACGGGGAGGGCGGGTGAGCCGCCGGGGCTTCCCCGGCCCGGGCGCAACTCGCGTCCTCGTCCGTTGAGGCTGCGGGCAACTTTCGTCCGTGCCCGTTGAGGCCGTGCCCCTCACGGCAGTTTACGGGCGGGCCGGGCCCCGCCGCCGTTAATTCGCGTCCCGCCCCGAAAAGCCGCCCCGCAACCCCGTCTGAAAGGGCTGAGGCACGTCCTGGGCTAAGGCCCGTCCAGGGCCAGTGTCCCGCTTGGGAAGGCCTCCGAACGGCAAATGCCGAAGCCGTTGCTCCCGTTCCCGCAGGCCCCAATCACCGCCTTGCGTGGGATACGTTGCAGGGGATAAC
>JAIRZX010000146.1 GCA_031267005.1 Deltaproteobacteria bacterium | reverse complement strand
CCGCCCTCCCTGGCCTTCCCGCCTCCCGCCCTCCCGGGCCTTCCCGCCATCCGCCTTCCCTGGCCTTTACGCCTCCCGCGCCCGAGGGATTTTTCCGTTCCCCGGCCATTCCGCCCGTTCGGGCGGGACGGCCCGCAGGCGTTCCAGGGCGATTAATAATGCCGGCTGCGCTCGCGGGCATCCGGCGTCGCGTTTCCCTTTTCCGGCCGGCGCCCGGACCGAGGCCCCCCGCCTCCGGCGAGCCCTCGCGCCCCGGAGCGAGGTGCAGTTATGGCCTTTCCCGTCGACCGCCCGCGCCGCCTGCGCGACAGCGCCGTCCTCCGCGATCTCCTCCGAGAGACCCGGGTCGTTCCCGAGGATCTCGTGTACCCTATATTCATCGTGCCGGGACGCGGCGTAAAAAGCCCCATCGGGTCGCTCGCGGGACAGTGCCACCTCTCCCCAGACTCGGCCGCCCGGCTTGCGAAATCCTTCAGGGACGAGGGGGGCCGGGCGCTCATCCTCTTCGGCATCCCCGACCGCAAGGACGAAACCGGGAGCCCGGGCGCTGACCCGGAGGGCCCTGTGCAGCTGGCCGTAAGGGAGATAAAGTCGGCCGCCCCGGAGCTCCTGGTCGCGACGGACGTGTGCCTGTGCGAGTACACCTCGCACGGCCACTGCGGGGTGCTCTCCCCTGATGGGAGGGTGCTAAACGATCCCACGCTGGAGCTTCTGGCCGCCCAGGCCCTGTCGCACGCCGAGGCGGGGGCGGATCTTGTGGCCCCGTCCGACATGATGGACGGCCGCGTCCAGGCCATCAGGGGCGCCTTGGACGGGGCTGGCCACGAGCGGATCCCCATCATGAGCTACAGCGTCAAGTACGCATCGGCCTTCTACGGGCCCTTCCGGGAGGCCGCCCAGTCGACGCCCCGTTCCGGCGACCGCAAGGGCTACCAGATGGATCCTGCGAACATCCGCGAGGCCGCGAGGGAGGCGGAGCTGGATCTCGCCGAAGGCGCGGACATAGTCATGGTGAAGCCAGCAGGGCCCTACCTGGACGTGCTGCGCGAGGTGCGCCTCCTCACGAAGCGGCCTCTGGCCGCCTACCAGGTCTCCGGGGAGTTCGCCATGCTCAGGGCGGCCGGGGACGCCGGGCTTTTGGACTACAAGGCCGCCGCCCTGGAGTCGCTTTTGGGCATCAAGAGGGCCGGGGCGGATCTGATCCTCACCTACCTCGCTCCGGAATTCCTGCGCTGGAGGGCATAGGGCGGAACAGGGCGGAACTGAGAGGGACAATGCCGGGCGGCAGCTCCTTCCGGCAGGCCGGAGCGGGCCCGCCGGTCCGCTCCCGCACAACGAGGCGCGGGACGCGGGACGCGGTCGGGCCAAGGCCGGCCCGGGCCCGGACCGTCGGCGCTTTGGGCGTTCGGCCCATTGTCGCTTTGTTCGCTTTGTTTTGTTCGCGTTGTTAGCGTTGTTCGGGTTGTCCCTTTGGGCGTTAGACCCATTGGCTCTTTTGGCCCTTGGCCCTTAAGCCCCTGCCGCGTCAAGCCGACGCCCGCGCCGGGGACGGCGGGCGCTAGCCGCGTCCCCTTGAAAGCGCTGGCGCCGGCCAGGCGGGGCTAAACGGCCGATTCCGTAAGAAGCGCCAACAACCATTCGAGCATAAAAATCACGCAACACTTTGCGGTCGGATGCGCGGAAAATATTTTAAATAACAAAATATATTTTACGAATCACGGTTGGCGCTATGCGAGGAAAGCGGATCATGGCGAAACGGCCTCATCGTCTGGTATGGAAGAACGATCCTTCGCCCGGGTCAGATGAGGCGGTGGTGAAGTCGCGGCGGCGAGGCTCCTTTGGAATTTCCACGCATGAAGCATTCCCTTTGATCCGTTACTCCCGGACAGCCGCCCGATTCCCCGCGGAGCCGAGACCAGTCGCCGCGCCCGCCCGTTTACGGGTCCCGATGGCGGCGTCACGCTTGGCGTCCGCCTTAGCGCGAACGTTTGTGCGTAGGCGGCGTCGCGGGAGGCCCGAATTGACAGCGACCGTCCGAGTCCCCGGGCCGGGAAGGCCTAAGGGGCAAGGCATAGCCATGTTGCCTCCGCCGCAGGGGCCGTTTAAAATTATCCTAGTCCGCATGTTTGCCGGACCTGAATCGGAATCGGCTCGCGCCTTTCCAGGTGGCTTTCTCCGCGAACGGAGAGGCGCGGACTCTTCAGCCCCATGACGTAACCGCACATGCCCTGTTACTGCGCGCGCGGCGAGTAATTTGCGCGGTGCGCTGGCGGAAACGCTTATGAATTCGAAAATATTTACGATCGGAACTATTTTGGCCATATGGACCTTCGGCTTAGTTGCCCCTTTGAAAGCAGGTCCTTTCGTGAACTCGCTAGGCATGGAGTTCGTTTTGATCCAGCCCGGATCGTTTATGATGGGGGAGGCGCCGGGCGCCGCCGAACAAACGGACGCGGACGAGCGCCCGAGGCACAGGGTGGCGGTGACGAAGCCTTTTCTCATGTCCAGCCGCGAGGTGACCCAGGCCCAGTTCGAGGCCGTTACGGGCAGGAACCCCAGCCACTTCAAGGGAGCGGATCTTCCGGTCGAGCAGGTAAGCTGGATGGAAGCGGTGGAGTTCCTTGCCGGCCTGGACGAGCTGGAGGGGGGGCGCGGCCAGTACCGGCTCCCCACCGAGGCCGAGTGGGAGTACGCCGCACGTGAGGGCTGGCAGGGCCTTTTCTCCTTCGGGGACCGGTTGGAGGATATGGGCAGGTACGGCTGGACCGCCGAGAACTCCGGCAACTCCACGCACCCTTCGGGAACCCTGTGCCCGTCGGGACCCGGGCTCTTCGACATACACGGGAACGTCGCCGAGTGGACCGCCGACTGGTACTCGGAAGGCTACTACGCCCAAAGCCCCTTCCAGGATCCCTCAGGCCCTGGGGCGGGCGCTTCAAAGAGCGTGCGGGGCGGGGGCTGGGGCGACAGCGCCTTCGGCTGCCGCTCCTCCTACAGGGGCTTCATGGCCCCTACGGACAGGAACTTCTACGTGGGCTTCCGCGTGGTGCGCGAGCCGGGGCGTTCAGCTTACAAGAGGATGGAAATCCGCTAATCCTGCGGACGGTTACGTCGGGTGATATGGACGTTCGGAATATGGAGCCTTGAGGAAAACCATGTGCTGGGCACGCTTGGCCGGCGGGGGCTTCAAAAGAATCCCCTTTCAGGTTACAATGTGGCAGATCTGGCAAGCCCACAGGACAATCCGAACCGGACGGCGGCAAGGGCCTCCGTGATTCTGCGGCGCTGCTGCAGGGCGGCTCTCCTGGCGGGCGGAAAGAAAGGGCGGAAAGAAAGGGAGGGAATAACGTGCGCTGGCAACGTTGCGGCGTGTTTTTCGTTCCCGGATCCGGCAACTTCTTTCGGCTCGCCGAATCCCTGCGCCAAACCGCCAGCGATGCATCGGGCGCGGATCGCCTTGTCGTGCCCTTGACGGAGGGGAAGACCTGGACGACGCCGCGTGACGGCTTGAAACGGAGCCGTCAGCGGTTAAGGAAGGATATCCCTTTCACGTGGCGGGAGCCGGGGGAGCGATAACGTTTCAGCCAGTATCCCTGCGGGCGCTTCGAGGCGCCGCCCGCTAACCGCGAGGTTCCAGCTGTGCCGTCACGCTTCTTCTGCTTTCCTTCAGCCAAGTTCCGGCGTCCCCTTTCCGCCTTGACCCCGGATCCGCGCCGGGCTTTCTCCGCGACCGCCGCCTTCGGGTTGGCCGTCGCCCTGGGCTTAGGTTTGGGCTGGGCATTCGCTTGCCCCGCCTTCGGACAGGCCGGATGGACTGGCGTAGACAGTTCGCGGTACATCCTCCTGTCCGCTAGCCCGGCCTTCACCGTAAACTGCCCGCCCTGGTTCGAGATGAAGATCGAAGCCAAGACCTCGCCCAAATGCGGTTCCGGGGACAGGTTCATGAGCGAGCTGTCCCTGGCGGAGGGAAGGTCGCAGGGAGTCGGCAGGCCCTTTCAGCTTTCCGCGACAGTGATAGACCTGACCCAGGAAGAAGTAGGAGTTATAGGCCTTGTCGGCGAAGGGCAGTACTGGGATCTCGTCGGTCGGACGCTTGGCTCCAAGGGAGGCAGCTTTCACGGCTCCAGGATATTGGAATACAGGGGGTTCAAGGCGGCCGACATGGACGTCTCCATTCCGTCCGGGACGGACTCCAACGGCGCGCGGCTGTCCCGCTACTTTGCCGAGCGCTCTGTCATAAACGGGACCGGAATGTTCACGCTCATCTGCGCGTTTATGGCGCCGTTCGACGAGGTTCAGGCAGGGGGGATGAACATGCGCGATGTCCCTGACGTGGCAGGCATTTGCAACCCCTTCTTCGATTCCCTGGAGTTCAAGCGTTAAAGTCGTGGAGTTCGGCAGAATTGTTCCGGTCGAACGGTTCAAACAGGAAAAAGGGTTATCGGTCGCGGTAAGCCGATCTTCTGTTGCCAGGATCCTGTCAGGTTCGGTATCGGCCCAGGTATTATCGAGCCATTCCTGGGCATTCCCGAAAGTCCAAGATCTGATTGGGAGCCGCGCGTTGGATACTGTAATATAAATTGTATTTTCAACACCCATTTGATTTGGATAATTTTTTTTGCATGTCCTAAACAATAATATCAATTGATTATATTGCTATAATTAACTTTTCGGTTCAATATCGACACAAAGATCATAATTGTTCTGTCAATATACCTCATGCAATTTCGTATTCAGTCTCTTAGATAATCAACTTGACAAAAATTATTCAAAAAATTTATTTTCTGTATTCTTCCTTTTATTAAAATTATCCCTTTTATTAAAATTACAATTCACAGCCAAGTTAAGTGCCAATGTTTTCATAATTTTTGAATTCGACCAATAATAAAATTGACGCGCCTGATTTTTTTAACGATTTCCATATAATTTTTTTGATAAATTTTCACGCCATGAAACTATGACAGTTGTCAACAGATATTTTATTAGAGTGCTGTTTAGCTGACGTCTCTAATCATTCCAGCATGGCAGAAATTTCGATATGTCAATATCCATATCGGAAGCAAATAATTCAAACGACCGCTAACTGAAATGGTCTGTTTTAAACTGCCGACATATCTCGTCGCCCTTGGCGCTTGCCAGTCTGGCTTGAGTTATTGCCTGTGAATCTAAATATTAGAAAATGGCGGGTATTCAATTCATATGCGGTATAGTTATTTCTTTGATATTATTCTAATATTTATCAGCAATGCCAATATCGTGGTACCTAAAATATTCTTTAGTCGCTCCGAATGTTGCGCGATGTGGCGGCTCGATACGTCAGTCACGTCCCTGTATTCCCGAGGAGATTCCATAAAAAATTTACCGTATTGCAAAACTGGCAACTAAGCGGCACATTCCATCCCGGAATTGGAAAAGAAACTGAAGGTGTCTCCTTTTGGTTAAGCTCCAAGAATGACAGTATATTTCTCATAAATTTTAGGATCACATTTTCTTAAAATATTTTGAACTGTTTCATAAGTTTTTTGTAGTTGCTGGGGCCGAATAACGGCTACTAGACAGGCGTTCCGCCTGACTCCAGCCGATAACTGTTGTAATTAAAGACAAAAAGGTATCTGATGCCAGAAAATTATTGCAAAAGAGCCGACCGGAAATTCCTCCCGGAAATCGGACAGGTTAGGTCGGAGTTGCCCATGGAAGGCTAACAAAACACATTTTACTTCATCGGTTTGCAGGTTTACGGCCAGGCCGCTAGGGATTCCTGGCGTCCGTTTAAGGTCTTCTTCATCCTTTTTTTCCGGTCTTCTTCCCGGTTTTCCTTTCGTTAGTCCGTTGCGCGGCTTCTATTTCTTTCTCCCCTTGCCGTCCGCCATAGCCCGCCCGACCAGCTCCGCACACTCCTGGGCCAGGGCCGTCACTTCGCTCAAGTCCTCCCCCTCCATCATGACCCTGACCACCGGCTCGGTGCCGGAGGGGCGGAGGATGACGCGCCCGCGGCCCGCAAGGCGCCTGCGGCATTCTTCCAGCATCCTCGCCACCTCGGGGTTGCCCTCCACTTCCTCGGGGCGGGCCACCTTCACGTTTATGAGGACCTGGGGCAGGGGGACCACCCTGGCCGCGAGCTCCTCCAGGGGAAGGCCGGACTCCTTCATGACGGCCAAAGTCTGCAGGGCCGCCAGCGTCCCGTCCCCCGTAGTCGCGTGGTCCACGAAGATGAGGTGCCCGGACTTCTCGCCGCCGAAATTAAGGTTTTCGCGGCGGAGGCATTCGGCCACGTAGCGGTCTCCCACCTGCGAGCGGAAGAGCTTTATGCCCTCGTCCGTGAGCGCGGATTCCAATGCCATATTGCTCATGACGGTGGCGCAGACCGCGTCGTTGGACAGCGCCCCCTTGCTCTTCATGTGCGAGGCGCACAGGAACATTATCTGGTCGCCGTCCACGACCCTGCCCCCGGAGTCTATGAATATGGCCCTGTCGGCGTCCCCGTCCAGGGCCACGCCGAGATCCGCGCCGGTCCTCAATACCTCGGCCGCGCAGACTTCTGGGTGGAGGGCGCCGATGTTCAGGTTGATGTTGTAGCCGTCCGGGGAGGCGCCCAGCACGTGGACGTGGGCGCCCAGCTCTTCGAAGACCGCCGGGGCCGACTGGTAGGCCGCCCCGTTCGCGCAGTCCAGCACGATGGTTATGCCCTCCAAGGTTAAGCCTTTGGGGAAGGCGCTCTTGAGCGAAACCACGTAGCGGCCCACGGCGTCCCGGACCGGATAAGCCCTGCCCACGGCGCCGGCCTGGGGGCGCGCCGCGTCCAGCGCGGCCTTGTCCTCCATGAGCCTCTCCAAGCGGGCCTCCGTCTCGTCGGGGAGCTTCCAGCCCTGCCCGTCGAAGATCTTGAGGCCGTTGTCCTCGAAGGGGTTGTGGGAGGCGCTTATGACCACCCCCGCGTCCGCCCTGGTGCTGGAGGCCAGGTTGGCGAGCCCCGGGGTGGGGAGCGTGTCGGCGAGCCAGGCGTCCCCGCCCTGGCTCATGACCCCGGCGGCGCAGGCGGAAAGGAGCATGTCGCCGGAGAGCCGAGTGTCCTTGCCTATGACCACCTTGGGCTTGCGGGTGAGCTTTCTGTCCTCGTGGAGCAAATGAGTGAGCGCCCTTCCGAGCGACATTGCCGTGTCGGCGGTCATAGCCCCGCGGTTTACGACCCCGCGGATGCCGTCCGTCCCGAACAGGAGCCTCCTGGCCTCCGCGGGGGGGTCTTTCCTCTTCATGCCGAATGCCTTTCCGGCGCGTCCGGCCGCGCCTCCAGCGGGGCGCGGAGCCGCGCCGATGGCGGGGGTCCGCGGCGAAATATCTCTGTTGGGCGGCCGCGAAAGGCCGCTGGCGGGCGGCGGCCGTCCTGTCCTGGGGGGCCGGCCGTCCGGAAGAGCCGTCCGGAAGAGCCGTCCGGGGAGGTCAGCCGTCCGGGTTCCTGCGCTGGACGGCGGGCTTGGTGTCGGTGGCGGGGTTCATTACCTTGGCCACCTCGCCGCTCTCCACGCGATGGGGATGGCCCCTGGACCCTGGAACGGAAAGCGCGGGCACGGGCTGTCCCGGGGCGGCCTGCTCGCCGTCGGGAACTCCCTCGCCGCCGGCCGCGATCGAGTGCCCGGAAGCGTCAGCAACGGAGCCGGAGGCTGGGAGGGGGGGGGCGGGCGGCGGGCCGGCGGCCCCGGAGGCGTCGGAAGAGTCTCCGGAACGGGCGCCGGAGTTCGCGCCCGCGGGGTTTCCGGGATTCCCGCCGGTGGCGTTTCCGGCGTCGCCGCCTGAAGCTCCGTCGCCCGCGCGGGGAGGGTTTCCGGCGTCGTTGCCGGAAGCTCCCGCGTTCGGGCGGGCGGCGTTCCCCGTATTCGCGCGGCGAGCGTTTCCGGCGTTCGGGCTGGAAACGTTTCCGGCGTTGCCCCCGGAGGCGCCGGAATGGGCGCCCGCGGCGCGGCGTCGGCCGCCCGAGCCGGAGCCGGCGTTACCCGGCGGGTTCGCGGGGGCGCCCGCGCCCGCGCCGCCCGGCGCCCCGGAGTCGGGGGCCGGTTCCTCGGGGGGCGTCTCGGGGCGGGTGATGTCGGAGGGATGCGCGGGCGCGGGGCTCGCGGGGGCGGGGGCCGCCTCCGGGGAGGAGAGCGTGCCGTCGGAGTCGCCCGGCGCGGGGAGCGGGCCCGTAAGCTCCTGGAGGCTCTCGGACGCGATTCGCTCGGACATTTCGTTCCAGGCGCGTTCGTCCAGGCGCACGGCGTCGACCGTGGCCGGGGAGAGGGTCACGGTGACGCCCGGGATCTCGCTCGCCATTACCACGTCCACCGATACGGGGCTGCCCGCCTTGACCTCGTGCGGGTCCACGGAGGCGGTGAGGAACACGTCGGAGGGGCCAGGGCGGCGGTCCTCGGGGCGGTCGGCCCGGAAGGAGAGCGTCACCCTGACCGCGGGGGGATCTAACGCCACCGGGTAGTGCGGGCCCAGGGCCGCCGGGTCCTCGGAGGGGGCGGGCAGGAGCGCCACGTCCCGGTAGAAGGACATGGTCTTGGTGCGGATTTCGACGGGGAGGTGCGCCGTGAAACGGTCCGGGACCACCCGGAACCAGGACTCGGACTTGGGCGGGGGGACGGGGGCCAGGAGCTGGGTGTTGTCGACGTCGGATATCATCCTGCCGGGGGTGACGAAGCGGGTGGAGAGCTCGGGGATTGAGTCTATCATGTCCTCTGGCGCCTCGACGCTGGCCACTGGGGGGGTTATCTCCCACGGGCCGGTGGGCTGGAGGAAGGTGGCGAGCACGTGCGCCTCGTCGGGGGGCCTGACGGGCACCTCCCTGCGGCGGATGGGGGTGGCGTAGAACTTTATGGAGCTCGGGCTGGGCTTGGGGTTGCGGATGTTGCGGGGGAGCGGCGGGGAGACGGTGCCCTCCAGGCTCACTGGCAAGTCGTTCTCGCCTGCCTTGGCGGCGGAAAGGTCCACCGCCACCGTGACCTTGGAGCTGTTGCCGCGCTCTATGAGCTGGAACTGCGCCGATGTGGCCTCTACCGTGATGACCAGGGAGGGCGGGAGCTCGTCGCGGTTGACGAAGAGGTTCCTGGGCGGGTCGGAGTAGGCCGGGACCGCTATGATGTCCCGCGGCATGACGTTCTGGCCGGTGAAGTACAGCCACAGCGCCACCGCGAAGATGAGCGACAGGAGGAGCCAGGGGAGCTCGTTCCGGATGAAGTTTCTCA
The DNA here is from genome assembly GCA_031267005.1 of Deltaproteobacteria bacterium. Taxonomy (GTDB): domain Bacteria; phylum Desulfobacterota; class Desulfarculia; order Adiutricales; family Adiutricaceae; genus JAIRZX01. Next base: position 8,400 of record JAIRZX010000146.1, on the reverse strand, counting down.
TGTGGGCCCGTCCTTCATCCGAACATCTTGCCGGGGCCCTTCTTGGCCTGGGCCTTAATGTGGGCGCCGAGGCCGAGGTTGGCCAGCAGCTTGTTGGTGAGCGATCCCGCGCCCATCATGACCTCCACCTCGCCGTCCTTGACCAGGGACACCAGGCCCCGCTCCTCGGAGACGACGACGATGAGCGCGTCGGTCTCGCGGGAGAGGCCTATGGCCGCCCGGTGGCGGGTGCCGAAGAACTGGGAGCTGGAATACTCGGTGGGGAGAAGCGGGAGGAAGCAGCCGGCGGCCTCCACGCGGCCGTCGCGCAGTATCACCGCGCCGTCGTGGAGGGGGGCCTTGGTGTTGAAGATGGCCAGGAGGAGCCTGTCCGAGATGTTCGCCTGGAGCAGGGCGCCGGCCTCCATGTACTCTCCGAGGTTCACCCCGCGCTCGAAGACGATGAGGGCCCCGGTGCGCTTCTCCGCCATGTAGAAGCTCGCCCGGGTAACCTCCTTGACCGCGTCCAGCATCCTGGAGGAGGTCTTCCTGAACCAGAACCTCCCCGCGCGGACGAGGCCCCTCCTGATGTCGGTCGAGAACAGCACCACCAGCACGACGAAGATGTTGCTGAAGAAGATGTTCATTATGTAGTTGAAGGTCAGGAGCTCGAGGCGGCGGGTAATGAAGTACAGTATGGCTATTACGACTATGCCCACCACCACCTGCCCGCTCCGGGTGCCCTTTATGAGCCGGATGACGTAGTAGAGGGTGAAGGCGACGAGGAGGATGTCCATGCCGTCCTGCCAGCGCATGCTGTCGTAGCTGTCCCTGAATGACTGGATGAACTGCAACATGGCTGCTCGCGGCGGACGGGAGTGCCGGGGGCCCAGGAGGGCTTGCCCGGGAAGGCCCGGGGAACCGCCCGCGCCTGGGTGGCGTGGCGGAGTTGGCGGGCTGGGATGTGAGGCTGCAGGACCGGCGCCCTGGAGCCTTGCGGCGCGGGGGCGGCGGGGGAAACGGTTCTGAGGGTCGCGGCGGGGAAGGCCAAGGCCGCCGGGGCGTCGCCGTAGCGGCGGGGAAGGCCAAGGCCGCCGGGGCGTCGCGGCGGGGGAGGGGGCGGTCAAGGCCGCCCCGGGCGCGGAAGCCCGGAGGTCCCGGATCAGGGCGTCAGCGCACCCCTCATGACGGCCTCGGCCACCTTCAGGGCTTCCGAAGCCGCCTTGACGTTGTGGACGCGGACGACCTTAGCGCCCTTCAGGAAAGAAATCGAGCTGGCGACGGCTGTTGCCAGATCCCTCCCTTCCGGGGGGGCGCCGTCAAGGATCTTGCCCAGGAAGGCCTTGCGGGAAAGGGCCATCATGGTGCGGTAGCCGGGGGGGAAGGCCTCGGGGAGGTTCCTCAAGAGCATGAGGTTATGGTCCGCGGTCTTGCCGAAGCCCAGTCCCGGGTCGAGGATGATGCGGTCCTTGGGCACGCCGTTGCGCTCGGCGTCCTTGGCCCTCTCCCAGAGGAACTCCCGGACCTCCGAGACCACGTCGGCGTAGTGCGGCTCCTGCTGCATGGTCCTGGGCTCGCCCTGCATGTGCATGAGCACTATCGGGATGGCCGCGTCCGAAGCCACCCGGAAGATGCGCTTCTCCTTGCGGCCGGCGTAGATGTCGTTTAGCATCGACGCGCCCGCCATGACGCAGCGGGCCGCCGTGGAGAAGCGGTAGGTGTCCACGGAGACCGGGGGGCAGCCGGGGAGCTCGCGGAGGGCCTCCAAGACCGGGAGCAGCCTGCGCCACTCCTCGTCTTCCGGGGTGGGGGCGGATCCGGGGCGCGTGGTCTCGGCGCCGATGTCTATGATGTGCGCGCCTTCATCCGCCATGGCCTTGGCGCGCGCGACGGCCGCTTCCGGTTCAAGCCACTTGCCCCCGTCCGAAAAGGAGTCCGGGGTGACGTTAAGCACCCCCATCACGACAGGCCGGGAGAAGTCCAGCGTGAAGCGCCTGCCGTCCGGGTGGGTCCAGGACAGGGGGCTTTCCGGGTCGAACGCCGGGGCCGGCGGCTTGGGACCCTTGAGCCTGCGCCGCTTGTGTCTGTCGGGAAACATAAATCGCCCTTTCAGCCTGTCCCTTGAAGCCTTTTCGGGAGCGCCCCCTTAACCCTTCGGCCCGGGGCGGGCTCTCCAGCTCCGTCCCCGTCCCCGTCCCGTCACCGCTCCGTCCCTGTCCCGTCACCGCTCCGTCACCGCTCCGTCACCGCTCCGCTCCGTCCCAGCGGCCTCCGGGGTCCCGGCCGGAAACCCTGGCCGCGGACGCAGGGGGCGGCTGGCGGTCCCGGCGTCCCCAGGCGCGAGCCGGGGCCTCGGCCGCGCGGCCCGGCTAGTTCAGGCGGCCTCCGGAGGAGGGCCCTCCCCCGGGGGTATCGTCGTCGTCGTCGTCGCCTTCTTCGGGCCCCCAGTCCTCCGGCGTCCCCCCCGGCTCCCCGCCGAGACCGGAACCCTCGCCGCCGGGCCTTTGGGGGCCCGCCTTGGAGTCCTTCCCGGCCAGGCTCTCGGCCGGGACGGGTACGGGGAGGCCTTCGGCGACTATGGCCTCCCTGGCCGTCTCGATGACCTCCTCGGCGTCCAGGGTCTCCTTTTCGAGGAGGAGCTCCGCCAGGCGCTTCAAGACGTGCATGTGGCGGCTGATGAGCTCCTTGGCCTTGCCGTGGCCGCCGACTACCAGCTGCTTCACCTCCATGTCGATGCGCTGGGCGGTGTCCTCGGAGAAGTCGCGGTGCTGGGATATCTCGCGGCCCAGGAAGATCTGCTCCTCCTGCTTGCCGAAGGAGATCGGGCCCAGCTCGTCGCTCATGCCGTAGCGGGTGACCATGTTGCGGGCGAGCTTGGTCGCCCGCTCGATGTCGTTGGAGGCACCGGTGGTGATCTGGCCCAGCGCCAGCTCCTCGGCGGCGCGCCCGCCCATGAGTATCGCGAGCCTGGTGGTGAAAAAGTCCCTGCTGTAGGTGTACTTGTCCTCTGTGGGCAGGTACTGGGTGACGCCCAGGGCCCTGCCCCGGGGGATGATGGAGACCTTGTGGAGGGGATCCGAATGGGGGAGGAGGAGCGCCACCAGGGTGTGCCCCGCCTCGTGCCAGGCGGTGGTCTTCTTCTCCTCCTCGCTCATGATCATGGACTTGCGCTCGACGCCCATCATGAGCTTGTCGCGGGCGGCCTCCAGGTCGCTCCCGTCCACGGTTTCCTTGTTCTTGCGGGCGGCGCCCAGGGCCGCCTCGTTTATGAGGTTCTCCAGATCCGCCCCGGAGAACCCCGGCGTGCCGCGGGCCACCACTTCGAGCGAGACGTCCTTGCCGAGCGGGACTTTCTTGGAGTGGACCAGCAGGATCCGCTCGCGGCCCCGGACGTCCGGGACCGGGACCACCACCTGGCGGTCGAAGCGGCCGGGGCGCAGGAGCGCCGGGTCCAGGACGTCCGGGCGGTTGGTGGCGGCGATGACTATGAGCGCCTCGTTGGGCTCGAAACCGTCCATCTCGACCAGGAGCTGGTTCAAGGTCTGCTCGCGCTCGTCGTGCCCGCCGCCGAGGCCCGCCCCGCGGTGGCGGCCCACGGCGTCTATCTCGTCGATGAAGAGTATGCAGGGGCTGTTCTTCTTGGCCTGCATGAACATGTCGCGGACGCGGGAGGCGCCGACGCCTACGAACATCTCCACGAAGTCGGAGCCGGATATGGCGAAGAAGGGCACCCCCGCCTCGCCGGCTATGGCCCGGGCCAGGAGCGTCTTCCCCGTGCCGGGAGCGCCCATGAGCAACACCCCCTTGGGGATGCGCCCGCCCAGCCTCACGAACTTGCCTGGCTCGCGGAGGAAGTCGATTATCTCCTCCAGCTCGCTCTTGGCCTCCTCGACGCCCGCCACGTCCTCGAAGGTGATCTTCTTCTGTTCGTCGGAGAGCATCCTGGCCCGGCTCTTGGAGAAGGTCATGACCTTGCCGCCGCCCTGCATCTGCCGCATGAAGAATATGAAAACGGCCACGAGCAGGATTATCTGGAGAAGTCCGCCCAGGAATGTGTACCAGTGCGTGGAGGGCGGGGGGGCGATGACTATCTTGACGTTCTGCTCGCGCAGGGCGGGCAGGAGATCGCGGTCGTAGGGCATGTAGGCGGTCAGGCGCTTCCTCGTGTCTTTGAGGACGACCATGATCTCGTCGTTGGTCAGGGTCGCCTCGTCGACCTCGCCCTTGGTTATGGAGTCGAATATCTGGGAATAGCTCTGCCGGGAAGCCTCCTCCGAAGGCTTGAGGAAATTGAAGAACCCCAGGATCACCAGGACCAGGAGGGCCCATATGAGCAGGTTTCGGGAATTCAAAGGAGCTTCTCCGGCTTCGCGCGGGGCGCGCCGCGGCGGGGAGGGGCCTTATGGCGGCTCGAAGGGTTCCCGGGCCCCCCCGGGGAAAAAAAACGGCCCTTTCCGGGCGGTGATTTGAGTCCCATTTATACGCTTAAAAACGCGTAGTTTCAACATTAGCCCGGCGTCCGGCGCGGCCGGAGAAAGCCGGCCGGGGCGCCGGGCCGCAGGGCGGGGCGGCCCGGAAAGGCGAGCCGCTGAAACTCCGGCGGCGGGCGTTTCCGGGAGTCCAGGACGGGGCGGCGGGCGTTTCCGAGAGCGCGGGACGGACTTAAACGCGCCGTTCCGCGTCGGGCATTCCGTCCGCGCCGGGTTGCGGCGGTCCGCGTCCGGACGCTTAAGGCAACGGGCTTTAAGACTTAAAGGGCCCGCTCGGATGGCAAAAAGCCCCTGGCGGCACGCGGGCCGACAAAAGCTCTGGCCGGTCCAGGGCAGGCAGGGGAAGGGGCAGGGCAGGGTTGGCGGCCGGAACATAGCCCGGGCAGGGCTTTGGGCGGCGTTCCTTTTCATGAAACGCGCGCCAGCGCGATTTGCGATACACGTCTTTCCGGGACACGTATCCGCTTGGTGCGGGACAGGCTACGGGACAAGCGGGGCGGGAGCCGGCCGGACGCCCCCGCGCGCGGGGACCCGGAAGGGAACTCCGGCCGCGGGCCCGGAAGGCCGCCTAGGGCAGGTTACTTCAGGCGGTAGGTGATAAGTCCGTGGGTCGGGTCGTACGGGGAAACGGCGACCTCGACGCGATCGCCCAAAAGGACGCGTATTTTGAACTTCTTGAGCCGCCCGGAGAGGATCGCCCGGATCTTAACGCCGTCCATGGTCTCCACCTCCATGCGCCCGTCCCCGTAGGTATTGGTGACGCGGCCCTCGAGTTTTATCAGGTCTTCGCGGCTCAAATGGTCTCCTTCGCGCGGCGTGGGCCTCTCGGGCGCCGCGCCTTGGGCAGGGCTCCCGAGCGGCGGGGGCCGGGTGCGGGTAAGCACGGGAACACTTCCCGATCGTGGAATTATACTCCTCCCGGCCCCTGTTTTTCAAGGGCCGGGCGGCCTTCGTCATTCCCGGGCGTTCCGGTTTCCCGGCGTTCCCGGCGGTCCCATACCCCCGCTGGGCGTTCCCGGCGGTTTCCGTGATCACGCTTCCAGGAGGACCTCCGTCACCGCGCCGCGGGCGGGCGGTTCCTCGGGGGTGGTAAATCCCCTCACCAAGGGGTGCCGGCGCAGGTAGTCGGCTATCCCCGCCCTCAGCCTGCCGGTTCCCCGGCCGTGGACGATAGTGAGGTTCCCGCGGCCGACCGCGACGGCGCGGTCTATCTCGCGCTCGATAACGTCGATGGCTTCCTCCACCCTCCTGCCCACGAGGACCAGCTGGCCCGGCACCCCGGCCTCGGGGGGCGGGGCCAGATCCACGGCGACGAAGCCCGTCTCGGCTCTCGGCTTCTTCCCCGGGCGGTCCGGGCAGGCGCCCAGCTCGGCCCAGGAGACCTTAAGGGAGAACTTGCCGGACTCCACCGCGCCTTCCAGCTTGTCCCGGTTCCAGGAGAGCACGGCGCCTACGCGGCCCAGGCGCCTTATGAAGACCTTGTCGCCGGGCGACAAATCCTTGGGGGCGGGGGGCGCTTCCTCCGCCTCGCCGCCCGCGGGCGCCACCTTGGCCGCGTCGCGGCCCATCTGGGCCTTGAGGCGGCTAACGGAGGAGGGATCCGGCCTGCCTCCCTTGGCGAGGCTCTCCCGGACCTCGTCGCGGAGGCCGTCGAAGGCCGCGCGGTAGCGGGAGAGAAACGACCGGAGCTCCAGATCCGACTCGTGCTGGAGGCGGCTAACCCTGGCCTTTTCCTTGGCGAGCCTCTCCAGCTCGGCCGCCAGCCGCCTCTCGGCCTCCCCGCGTTCCGCCTTCATGGCCGCGGCTTCCGCCTGGAGCTTCCCCCTGGCCTCGTCCAGGCGCTGGAGCAGTTCCAGGGAGCGGCGGTGCCCGTCGTCCAGGTATCCCCTGGCCTTCTCCACGATGCCCGCCGGGAGCCCGAGCCTGGCCGCCATGGCGAGCCCGCCGGAGTAGCCCGGCGACCCGTAGGAGAGCCCGTAGGAGGGGCTCCCGTCGGAGCCGGAGTTGACTGCGGCGGAGACGACCCCCGGGGTGAGGGATGCCCAGGTCTTCACCAGGTGGAAGTGCGTGGCGGAGACCACCCAGGCGCCGCTGGCCTTGAGCTCCTCCAGCACGGCCAGCGCCAGGGCCTGCCCCTCGGCCGGGTCCGTGCCGCCGCCAAGCTCGTCCAGGAGAATCAGCGCCCCGGGGCCGGCGAGGCGCAGCACCGGCTTCAAGGCGCTCACGTGCCCGGAGAAAGTGGAAAGGTCGGATTCCAGGTCCTGGTTGTCCCCCATGACGGCCATGACCCTGTCGGGGAAGTCCAGGGCGGATCCCGGGGCGCAGGGCACGAACAAGCCCGTGCGGGCGGCCAGCACGGCCAGCCCCAGGGTCTTCAGGGCCACCGTCTTCCCGCCTGCGTTCAACCCGGAAATCACCACCGCGGGCGCCTCGGCCGAAATCGCGAAGTCCAAGGGCGTCATCCTGCGGCGGTCGGCGGAAAGCCTCCGCTCCAAAAGGGGGTGCCGGAGGGCTTTGAGGTCCAAGCCCCCGCCCGGGCGGTATTCCGGCGCGCACGCGTCCCAGGCCAGGGCCAGCCGGCCTTTGGCGAGCTCCAAGTCAAGCCGGGTCAGTATCCCCCCCGAGACGGCCATGTCGGCAGCGGCCTCGCGGCTCATGTCCGAGAGCCTGCCCAGGATCCTCTCGATCTCGGCCCGCTCGCCGCTTTTGAGGAAAGCCAGGCGGTTGTTGTCGTCCACGGCCTCCAGGGGCTCCAGGTAGGCGGTCTGGCCGCTCTTGGACCAGTCGTGCACGAGGCCCCGGCTTTTTCCCGCCCCCGAAGCCCGCACCGGTATGACGAAGCGGTCCTGGCGGGTGGTCACTATGTCGTCGCGGACCACGTGCCTGAACTCGTCCGAGCGCATGAGCGACGCGAGCTTGTCAGTTATGGCCCTCCTGGCGACGGCTGTTTCGCGGCGGATCCTCCCCAGCTCCGGCGAGGCCCCGTCCAGCACCTCCCCCTCCGGCGACAGGGAGCGGTCCATGGCCTCTATGAACTCCGAGAAGGTCTCTAGCCCCCTTGTGAGCGCCCAGAGCCCGGGGGCATCCTGCTCGAAGGGCCTGAAGTGGAGCTTCGCCGCCTTGGAGCAGAGCGCCTCGTCCTTCAGGAGCAGAAGCTCCTCCGGCGGCAGCACCGCGCCCCCGGCCATGGCCTTCTCCAGGAGGGGGGCCAGGTCCAGGTGCGAGGAGAGCTCGAGCGGCCCGGACGAAAGGAGCACCGTCTGCGCCTCCCTGACCAGCTTCCAGGAGGCCCCTATGCCTTCCGGGTCCAGATCGGGGGCGAGCTCCAGCGCCGCCCGCGCTGCCGGAGGGGACGCGCACTCGTCCGCCAGGAGTTCCAGGAGTTCCCCGTATTCCCTCTCAAGCGGGCTTTCCAGCGGCTCGCAGCATTCCCCCTCCGGCGGGCTTTCCGGGGGCCCGCCCGGATCGGCGCCGCAGTCCGGGGCCGGGACGCCGCCCGCGTCCGGCGTGGTTCCGGTTTCCTGCCGGCCTTGGAGATAGGGGGAGTCCTCGATGGCCCGGGCTCCGTCGATCCCCGGTCGGGACTCTGCGGTCCACGGAACCTGGGGATCCCTGGGACCCCGGGGATCCTGGAGTTCCCGCGGCTCCTGGAGATCCCGGGGACCCCGCGGCTCCTGGAGTTCCCGCGGGTCCTGGAGATCCCGGGGACCCTGCGGCTCCTGGAGTTCCTGTGGTTCCAGTGGATCCTGGAGATCCCGAGGAGCCTGGGGGAGCTGGGGATCACTGGGATCCCGGGGTTCAAGGAAACCCGGGGAGCCTTCAGGGTCCCGGGCGTCGCCGGGGCTTTGGGAAGCGTCTGGATCCGGGGAGCCGGGGTGATTCGCGGCGCCCTTGGCCAGCAAAGCCTCGAGAGCCTGGAAGGGGGAAGGGT
>JAIRZX010000085.1 GCA_031267005.1 Deltaproteobacteria bacterium | reverse complement strand
CAGGAGGACGACGGCCACCACGAAGGCGGCGGCGAGCCCCAGGACGCCCAAGAGGGGGAGCCCGTGCCAGTAGGGGGGCGCGTTCGAACTGAAGATGAAGGCGGAGCCCAGCAGGAGGGCCGAGAGCACCACGGAGGCGGAGACGCGGAAGGCGGCCGTGTGTACGGCGACCACCAGGGCGCTTAAGTTCTTGATCCTCATCTCCGAGCGCAAGCGGCCGCTCTTGAGCATGTCGAACAGGGGCGCCAGATCTTTGGGGAGCCACTTGGCGGCGTCCAGCGCGTCGTCGGCCCGGCCTACGAGTTCGCGGAGGAAGCGTTCAGGGGAGTAGCGCTGCCGGTAAATCTCCGTTATCACCGGCCTGGCCTCGTCCAGGATGTTGAAGCCGTCGTCAAGGCCCGCTCCCAGGTTCTCGAACTGGATAAGGGCCTTCACCAGCAGCAGGAGTTCCGGGGGCGTCTTGAGCCTGTGCTGGTGCATGATGTCGACCACGTCCCGCATGCAGCCGTTTAGGTCGATGTCTTTCAGGGATTTGGAGAGGTGGTTCTCCAACAGGGACGACAGGTCCTGCTCCAGCCGGTCGCGGTCGCCGCGGCGGCGGTTGCCCGCTATGCGCATGACCGAGCGGGCGCAGGCGGCGGGGTCCTTTTTCACCGCCCCCTTGGCGAGCTTCAGGAGCTCGTCCCGGACGGCCTTGGTCACCTGGCCCGTAAGCCCGAAATCCATGAAGGCCACGACGGGCCCGGGCTGGGCGTACAGGTTGCCCGGATGCGGATCCGCGTGGAAGAAGCCGAAGAGCATGATCTGCTCCAGGGCGGTCCGCGCGGTGAGCCTGGCCAGGGCGCGGGCGTCTATGCCCGCGGCCTTCAGCCCCTCCGGGTCGTCGAAGCGCACCCCGGAGAGCCGTTCCATGACTATAGTGTTCTCGGTGCAGAGCCTGGGGACGAGTTCCGGGATTTTCACGTCGTTCCTGGCCGCGTAGAGCCGGGAGAAGCGCTGGATGTTGGCGGCCTCGGCGCGGAAGTTCAGCTCGTCCAGGAGGCTTCTCCCGAACTCGCCCGCGACCTCCGTGGGCTTTACTATCTTCAGTCCAGTCAGGCGTTTCTCGGCCTGACGGGCTATCTGCATGAGGATGTTCAGATCGGTCGCCACCTGCCGCTCGAGGCCGGGCCTGCGCACTTTCACCACCGCCTCGGTCCCGTCAGGAAGGGTGGCCGCGTGCACCTGGCCCACCGAAGCGGCGGCTAGCGGCTGGTCCGCCACCTCCTTGAACGCCCCCTCGCCCAGGCTGTCGAGCAAGATCCTGCGCACCTCGTCCTCGGGGATGGAGGGCACGCTGTCCTGGAGCTTGGAAAGCTCGACGATGTAAGAAGGCGGCATGAAGTCCCGGCGGGTGGAGAGGTACTGGCCCAGCTTTATGAAGACCAGTCCCAGCTCCTCCAGGGCCAGCCGGAGCCGCCTGGGGCGGGAGCTCGTGGCCTCGGCGGCCGGGAGCCCGGCTATCCTGCGGACTTTGGTCATGAACCCTTTGAGGCCCGCGTCCACGACCAGGTCCCCGAACCCGAATTTGGCCAGCACCGAGATGACCTCGGTGATGCGGCCGATGTTCCGGTAGGCTCGCGTCATCCGGAGCAGGGGAGGATCATTGGACATCCTGGATTTTCCTTTCAGGGGAGGGGGGCGAAACGCGCGCCATGGAAGGGGCCGGGAGGATAGGGCACGGGCCGGGGCGGAAGAAGGCGCGTGTGAAAGGCGCCTTGGGCTAGGGGAGTTTCGAGTGCCGGGGCCGGCCCGGGATAAGGGTTGCGGGCAGGGCCGCGGCGAAGGGGAGTGCCGGGGCGGCTCCGGGGGGGGGCGGCCCGGAAAGGACTTTCCGGGCTTGAAAGGCCAATTCGATTATAGCATAAGGGGCCGGCGCCGGAACGGGGGAAACTCTTCACGGCAGCCTCGCGAATAAACAGGGTCCGAACGGAAGGTGTTACGGGAACGAATTTTCGGTCCGCGTAGCCCGGGAATGCCGAAACGAAGATGGGGACGGCGGCGCGCCGTCGCGCCTGGACTTCGCGACCCGGTTGAGGAAAGCCCGCGAACGCACGCGCCCGTGCGCGCGAGAGCATGAAAAGAAAGCGCCCGGCATGACGGCGATAGACGGTCCATGGCGAAGAAAGGAAAGGTACGAATTACAACTCCCTGGGAAACGCGTGACTAATCAACACGGCAGACGATGAGGTCTTCGGGGTGTCGACGAAGTTTATGGGCGGGAAAAGGGGAGGCCCCGGCAACGGAACGCCAGCGTTCCGGCCACGGGATTCGTAGGCAGGTAACCGTTCGGAAGGGGCGGGCGCCGCGGCGGATGAGATTCTAGCGAAAAAGCTCTGTTGCACGATGGGAATAAAATTTTAAGGGCACGAGCATCCGCTCTGGGGAACAGGCGCAAGGCCGCGAGGGCGCCCGAAGCGTCTTTCGGGCCTGCATATACTTGCGCAAACAGGAAGGTTATAGGTTTGGCCTTTCGGGTCGGAATAATCTGATTTTGAGGATAGCGAACGGTACGTCAGCAGTGAACGCGAAAGAAAACATGCCTGAGATTCAAGCCGCAATGGAAACGAAGCGTCCGGACGGATATCTATGATAAGCCGCATAAAAAAAATTCATGTCGGCAAGACGTGTTGAAAAGTGTAAAATCGCAGAAACAGGCGAAACGGGATAATCGGGCGAGCCGCGCGATGCAAAAAATCTACCCTTCAGGCGCCGGGAACGTGGCCGCGGAAATGAGGATGCGGGCTTCCCGTAGCCGGAAACGTCCTGAACCTGCGCTGGGGGCTGGCGAGGCCAAACTCCGAGTTGCATGACGGCGCCTTAGAATAGATCAGGAATCCGTAGCCTGAAGGCAAGCGCGGGAGAAGACGTCGAAACATCTCCTGTCCGCCGCCTTTCCGCTTGCTTCCGGCGTTTAGTTAGGGAAAAATAGGCTTATCCCCTCTCCGGTACCGGAGGCCGCCCGCCGTTGGGGACGTCGGGCTCCAGGCAGGCAGATTTCCATGGAGGCGCGTATGGCGGACGCTAACGGTACGCATATCACCGAAATCGGGATTGACATAGCCAATTTCTCGCAACTGATAAACGAATGTTACGTGCACGTTGACAAGACCGATCTCGCTTACGAGTTCCTTACCGGCCACCTAAGCGCATTTTTTTCAGGTCCAGACGGTTCGGCAAGACGTTGCTGATAGATACAGGTGAGGAAACCGTCGTTGGGAGGAAGGAGCTCTTTTCCGGTCTCGCGATAGACAGATTGCGCTCTGGGGGCGAGTGGCACCGTTCCCGCGTGTTGCGGATCGGCATGAATTCTTTCGGAAGCGACCAGTGATTGCTTGATCGGAATCTCACCTCATTTCCGCATTCGTTTTCCGAGGAAAGAGTATTCGCCATGTCAGTTCAGGATGTAGCCTTTGGTATTTGGGAAGTAGTCAGCACCATTTCCAAAAATTTCGGTAACATACCGATAATTACGGGGAAAATCAAATAATTACGGGAAAAATCAAATCGAAGCATAGGATGACAAATGAACAAAGCGCCGTAATCGTCTTGTTCGATGAGTATGACGCGCCTATAATAAATAACCTTACGGATCCGGCCATGCTTTAAATTGCGCAAAGGGCGGTCCACGGTTTCTACAACTTATAGAAATCAAGCGAAATCATGATCGGGCGCGAATTTATTACGGGAATCACAAAATCCCCTCAATTGTCTGTATTTTCAGCCATGAACAATCTGAGGGATGCCACTTTCCGGACTGAATTCACGACAATATGATACTTCACTATCAGTGAAATTAAAAAATACTATTCACAGCAATCTCGATGCTGATTTGGCTGAATTCCGAGATGCTATTGCCATTGCTGTTAAATATTAGAATAATATCAAAGAAATGACTATACCGTATATGAATTAAATACCCGCCATTTTCTAATATTTAGATTCAATGGCAATAATAAATTCTATTCTGCATTCACGTTTGAATCGCTTATGGAACGTATCGTTGAATGGCACGACTGGTACAGCTGGAACGGGGATGATCGCGTAATAAATCCATTATCCTTGTAAAATTTTCTTGGAGGCCGTATTTTTGATAATTTTCGGATCAAAACTGGTGGTTCTAATTTTATGAATCAAATGAATATCAAGGGCGATGTTGTTTTCGAAGATTTCAATGGGGAGCCAGAATTTTGGCGGAAGTCTGGGTGATCAGGATGTCGGAAACGCTGATCCGGTAGCGCTGATGCTCCAAGCAGGATATCTTGCCGTACGCAAGCGTAATGTTACAGATCAATTGTCGGAGCTTTTCGTCGCCGTGCCGAACAAGGAAGTCGGTATGACGATAATGAAAAATTATATCGAAACGAGTGTGATTCCGTCTATTTCCCTTGCTGATGATAATTTCACCGCTGAGCGGTGCAAGGAATTCTGCGAAGTTTTTTGCAAAGGGCTATCAGACCGTGCCGAAGAACTCCTGCAAAGTCTGCTGAGTTCTATCCCGTATTAGTTGCATGCGGAAAAGGAATCATTCTGTCATTTATTCCTGTTGCCCGTATTCAAAATGTCCGGTTTCCAAGCCCAACCTGAACACAATATTGCTAACGGGACTATTGATATTGTGATCAAGTCACCTCATTTCGGCTACACGGTTACTGAACTTAAATATTCGAAACAAGACAACAAGATTGATATCGGTGGCGTTTCAGTTGCGGCATCGCAAAGCTGCGCCCTCCAGCCCCCAGCGCCAAAAAAATTTTTGAGTCGGGCATTAGGAGAGGGTAGTAGCTTGGGCGAATTCAGATACCATATTTGGACAAATGTGTTATCTAAATTCGGGCAACTCAAGGCATCTGATTTTGGACAGAACTTTGGCGGTAAAAAACACTATGGCGGTTTACCCGGCGGGGCCCGTGCTTCCCAACAATCAAACTCCCACTCCCTCCTGCCCCCTTTCCTCTTCCCCCTTCTTCCCCTGTCTCACCCTCCCCCTTATCCTCATTCTTCACTTTATCTCACTCTCCCCCCTCCAACCCCTCCTGCGCCGCCGTCGACGACGTAGCAGCTGCCGGTAGCGTTTGGAACCGGTGCAGGATGCCGTATAAAGCGATGGAACGTTTCGGGCGGTTCCGGGAGGTCCCGGGGCGAACTCCGGGGCGCGATCCCCCGCGCTTGCCCGAGTTTTTAGGGGTATGCTACTATAATTGTAGGACCTTGCCTGATATCGGTTTCAGCCGGGCGCAAGGGGAGCGCTTCAAGGACGATTTCGGGCCGGGCGAGGTCTATCTGGGTGCGGAACCCTGGTCCCTCATGCGGCGCTTTGCTCCCGTTGCCCTTCAAGGCGAAGGCGATCCTACTCATGCGGCCTGCCCCTGGCCTGGCTTTCCCTGAGTTTCGGGGAGGTTCGCGGGACAGAGACAAGCCTTCAGCCCTAGGAAGAGACCCTAAACATGAGCGATAAAGATACCGACGGCGTTGCCTTGAAAGAGCCCGAAGGCGGGGCCGGGGATGCCGGGCCCGAGGACGGGGCGGAAAATCCGGTCCTGGAGAAGGACGGCCTCGCGGCGGTCGACGACTCCGACAATCCTTGGAACTCCGCTTCTTCGAACGGAAAGGGTTCCGACGGGTCCGCGTCCGGCGGGGACAAGGACGAGCCTGAGCCCGGAAAGCCGGATGCCGCGGCTGAACAGGAGGCCGGGGCTAAGGAGGCCGGGGCCAAGGAGGCCGGGGCCAAGGACGCGCACGGGAAGCTCGATGGCTCGAAGGCCAAGGACGACGGCAAGCCCGGTACCGGTGAAGACAACGACAAGGGCAAGGACGCCAAGCCGGTGAGCCAGGCCGTCCAGGACCTGGCGGACCTGGATGAGAGCCAGCTCAAGGAGCTCAAGGACCGCAAGACCGAGAAGGACGAGTCCGGGGCTTCCCTGAAGGACCACGTCTGGATGTGCCTGCTGGTCGCGTGCCAGGTATTCCTGATTTTCTGGATAGTGGGCACGCTGATCGACAGCAGGCCCTACACCGGGCTGTCGGTCGCCCTGGTGGCTCTGGCCATCCTCGTAAGCTTCCCCGTGCCCAAGTGGATACGGGTACCCACCAAGGCGGGGCTGGCATTCCTCGGGGTGGCCTTGGCCTTCCTGGTCACCTCTTTCCACAAGGGGGACGTGCATTTAATTCCTGCTCTACCCATATCGCTCGTCTGGGCGCTTACGGCAATGGCGCTCTGGGTCGCCGTCCTCGTAACGGTGCTGAAGGTCTTCTTCGCCAAAGGCCGCAAAGCCTCGACGGTCATGATCGTGCTTCTGATCTACCCGGCGGTAGGGCTCCTGTCGGCCCTGGTAAGCTACTTCGGGGGGGCCGCGCCTGACGGGTTCACCTTCAAGTACCTTAACAGCTCCCCCTTCGCCCTCACGACCTTCCTGCCCTGGTTCATCGAGCCGGCCATGTTCTTCGACGTGCTCCTGCCGCTCGCGGCGGCGGCCGTCTTCTTCCGCTACGAGATAAGGGTCCTCTCCAACCCCGCAATAGAGGTGAAGCAACACGCCGGAGTCTTCTTGGGCTTAGGTTGCCTTGTCCTGTCGCTTGCCGGCTTCATGTTCGACGCCACCTCCGGCGATCATGCCACAGGACTCACCAACTCCATCAAATCCCTCGCCCCCACCGGCAACTTCCTGTGGAGGGAGGACGAGGCCGTGCCCGTCGAGCAAGGCGCCGCCGCACCGCCGGTCGCCCCAGCGGTTGAGCCCGCCGCCCCTCTCGCCCCGCCCGAGCCGGTCCCCGCCCCGCCCGAGGCCTCAGCCGCCTCTGATGCGGCCCCGACGGCCCCAGAGCCCTCGACCCCCGCCGCCCCGGAGGCGGCCCCTGCGGCGCCCGTAGTGGAGCCTGCCGCCACGCCCGAGCCGGTCCCCGCCGCGCCTGGGCCAGCGCACGGCCAGTCCGAGGCCCCTGTTGCCCAGGAGGCGCCCTCCGAGGCTCGAGAGGCCGCCCCCGCTCCCGCCGAGCCTGCCCCCCCGGCTCCCGGCTCTCCGGTAACCGATGCCGGGCCAGACGCCCCTTCCGCCGCGGCGCCCGCCGTCGCGGGCGGGGTTGCGGGCGGCTTGGCTGCGGGATTAGCGGCCGGCCCCGGGGCCGACGGCTCGCCCGAGCCGGCCCATCCGGCCGTTGCGCCCGACGGGACGGGCGCAGGAGCCGCTCCCGGCCAGGAAGAAGTCACGGCCGGAGGCCTTCCCGTCCCCGCCGAGATCCCTGCAGGAAGCCTAACCTCAACGGGCGGGGCTCCAGCCGAGGCGCCGGCCGAGACAGATCCCGCACAGGCGGGGATCGTTGCGGAAAGCGTTCCCGTTTCCGCCGAGGTTCCGCCCGAGGCCGGTTCGGTCCCGGTCGGGGAGCCACGGGAGCCCGTCGCCGCCCCTGCCGAAGCCCCGGACACCGACGAGCCCATACCTCCCGAGAACCTGCCCGACATCGTGCCGGGAGCCACCATCGGCCCTGACACTACCGGTTACTTCGACAAGCCCACGGCCCCCTCCCCCTTCCAGTTACAAGGGGCCGGGGCGGACGCGGCCGCTGAGCCTTCCGCCGGTCCCGGCGCGGGGGAGGCGGCTTCGCCGGAAGCGTCCGGGACCGCGCCGGCCGGGGCTTCGGCGGCGGGTGAGCCGATCCCGGCGGAAGCGGCCCAGGCTGGGCAGAACGTTTCCGGGACCTTCGCGCCTCCGGCTTCGGACGGCTCCGAGGTCTCGGATCTCCGGAGCGAGAACGACGGCCTGCGCGCCCAGCTGAGCGTCCAGCAAGGCCGGATCGAAGAGCTGGAAGAGCGCGTCCTGGCCTTGGAGCGCATCCTGGCCCTGGCCGTGGCGGACGCCCGGCCCGAGGCCGGCCAGGGCGAGGGCGGTCGATAGAGGTGATAACCACCGTAGGCGACCTGGACCGCCAGCTGAGGCGGCGCGAGGCGGACGAGCGCCTGGCCCGGACCCCCGCGAAATACCTGGTCATGAGCGGCAAGGGAGGGGTCGGGAAAACCACCGTCTGCGTGAACCTGGCGCTCGCCAAGGCCGCGGCTGGGGCGCGGGTCGGCATCCTGGACGTAGACTTCCACGGACCCGACGTGGCCGGGGCGCTGTTCCTTTCGGCTCGGGTGGAGGCGGACGACAGGGACAGGCCCATACCAGTCCGCGCGGCCGAGAACCTCCATGTCCTCACCGTCCAGCACCTCCTCTCCGATCCGGACGAGGCGGTCATGTGGCGCGGCCCCCGGAAGACGAGGGCCGTGGAGCAGTTCGTGACGAACGCCGCCTGGCCGGAACTCGACTGCTTCCTGGTGGACAGCCCCCCCGGCACCGGCGACGAGGCGCTCTCGGCCTTCAAGCACGTCCCGGGGCTTCAGGCCCTGCTCGTCACCTCCGGCCACAGCCTGTCCTTGGCCGACGCCGCCAAGGCGGCGTCCTTCCTCAAGTCTGCCGCCGCCCCGCTCGCCGGGGTCGTGGAAAGCATGAGTTCCCTCGTTTGCCCCCGTTGCGGCGGGGAGAGCCCGCTGTGCCCCGAAGGCGCCGTGGAGGAGTTCGCAGCGAAGCGCGGCGTCCCCCTCCTGGCCCGCCTTCCCTGGGATCTGGAAGCCCAGCGCCTATCCGAGAGCCTTAAGAAGCCAATATTGGAGGCCGCCCCCGAAAGCCTTCTCGCCAGAAGGTTCAGGGAACTCGCCGGCAGGCTGTAGGGGCCAGGACCGGCCCGGCCCGGAACCCTCCCGACCGGGCGCCGCCGAGGCCTTGAATCCGCAGGGCGAAACGCAGGAAGGCCCGCGCGGGGACCCGTTAAGTTCCCGCGCGGGCCTTCCGTTGTTTGAAGGCGAGCAGTCCTTGGCGGAGGCATTGCGCCTTGGAGGGGCATGGGGCCCTTGGGGCCGCGCCCCGCAGGGTTTCATGCCGAAAAGTCCCGCCGAGGCGTCCCGTCCGCAGCGCTCGGGGCCCGACGCGTCTTTCCCGCCCGCTTCCGGCGCCTTCCGCCCGTATCCGCGACCCTGCGGCCCCCCGGACCGCGACGCCGCCCCCGGGCTTCCGGCGGCCCCCCGGACCGCGACGCCGTCCCGGGCTTGCGGCGGCCCCCGCTCTCCCCTTGCCGGGAGCCGATCCCCCGCGCCTCCGGAGCCGCGGCCCGCCGAGGCGGCAGCCCCGGCCCTACACCCACTTCTTCCTGCTGAAAAATACCCACAGCGCCCCGCAGGACAGGAGGCACAGGGCGAAGATGATCCAGAACGCCGCCGGGTGGCGCTCGAAAGGGAGGCTCACGTTCATGCCGTAGCTCCCCACGATGAAGGTGGGGAGCATGAGGATGATGGTTATGCCGGTCAGGAACTTCATGACCTTGTTGAGGTTGTTGGAGATGATGGTCCCGAAGGCGTCCGATATGCTCCCCAGCACCTGGCCGAAGATTTCGGCCATGTAGATGGCTTGCTGGTTCTCCGTAAGGGCCCTCTCCAGCAGGTCCGCCTCCTCGGGCGCGAGCTGCAGGATGTGCGGGTCCATTAGCTTTTCCATGATGTTCCGGTTGGACTTCAGCGCCACCGAGTAGTGGATGAGGATCTTGTCCACCGCTAGGAGCGCCATGATCTCCTCGTTCTGCTGGGCGCGGGAAAGGGTCAGCTCGGCGCGGTCCGTGAGCTCCTCCAGCCGCTCCAGCTGGTTTATGAAGTCGCTCGCGCTCTCTATGAACAGCTTGAAGGCCGCGGTGACCGGGTCCACCGGGCGGGGCTTCCTGGTGAGCCGGCCTAGGAGCTCCTGCACCAGGCCCTTGCGGGGGGAGACCGTGATGAGCGACTCTTTGGACAGGATGATGCCCAGCGGCGCCGTGGAGCTGGAGTGCTTGCGGCCCTTGACGGCGGCGGGCCATTTTTCAATGCCAGTTTCCCCGGAGACGGGCACCCTCAATATCACAAGGGTGAAGAGGCCTTCCTGTTCGATCCTCGGCCTCTCCTTGGGATCCATGGGATCGGAAAGGAAATGGAGCGGCACCCCCAGGGAGTCGGAAAGCGCCCTGATCTCAGCCGCGTCGGGCCGCTGGAGGTCGAAGAACTGGGCTTCGCCCTCTTCTGCGGGGACGAAACAAGGTGAATTGAACTTGTAGCACTTGAGCATGCTGTGCTCCCCGGAGGCAGGCGGGCCCTCCGGCGCGAGCGGGAGGGGAATATGTCAGGGCGGGGCAGGCGGGCGGAGGAAGCGCCCGGGTCCGCCGGAAGGGCGTTCCGGAACCCGGCGCGGCGGTCTCAAGCGGCGCGGCCGATAATTTCCGATTGATGATATCACGCCGGGACGCGGCCTCAAACGGCGGGTCTTCCCGCCCTGTGACCCGGGGAAAGCGTGTTTCGAGCAGCCTGAAAGGACCCGGGGAGACAGCGAAGGCTCACAGCCCGGCCGGCCCGGGGCCGGCCGGGCGCTTCGGGGAGCCAGCCTTGGCGACGGGGCGCCCCCGGCGGTTCGACGCGGCATCCTGCCGCCCAGTCCCCCGGCCATCTTGCGGGCTTGCCCGCGAACACCCGGCCATGAATCCAGACGTCGAGGGCTTCAAGGCCCCGGCTCGTCATTGCCTAGGAGCCTCTGGCCCCTATGCGCCCTGCCCCGTCGGGCCTCGGGCCCTCTGGACGTCATGCCTTCAGCGCTACGGGCCAACTTGCCTCGCCTCCCTCTCTCCGGTTCCTATCCGGAAGGGGCGGGTGGCGGGACGGATTTCACCGTAAGGAGCGTTATCTCGGAGGGGTTGAAGAGCCTCATTGGCAGCCCGCTCCACAGCCCCGAGCCGGGATGCACGTACATCATGAGGGAGCCCACTTCGTACCAGCCTTTCAGGTAGCCTCCGTTGGCCCTGGCAACGAAGCCCGCGAGCACGGGGATGAGCCCGCCGTGGGTGTGGCCGGAGAGCTGGAGCCTCACCCTGCCGTCCAGGGAGTTTGAGGGCGCGTGGCCGGGACGGTGATCCAGGAGTATTACAGGGGGGCCGTCCCTGGGGACGCCCGTAAGCGCCTTTTGGAGATCCGGGCCGGGAAGGTGCCACCTTTCCGAGACGGGGTCGGTGACCCCGGCTATGACGAGCGGTTCCCCGTTTATCTCCACGGTCTCGTGCTGATTGTAGAGGTTCCGGATGCCGAGGGAGCGGAATGCCGGGAGCCAGTCCCACACCACCGAGATGTATTCGTGGTTGCCTACGCACATGAAGGTCCCGTACTCGGATCTGAGGGAAGCGAGGGGCGAGGTCTCCGGGACGCGGACCGTCGTCTCCCCGTCCACCAGGTCCCCGGGGATAAGTACCAGGGCGGGCTTCAAAGCGTTAACCCTCGTCACCACCGCCTCGGACCAGTCCCTGTCGAAGAAGCGGGAAAGGTGCAGGTCGCTCACAACGGCGATCCTCAGCCCGTCGAGCCGCTCCGGCCAGGAGTTAAGGTACAGCGTCTGCTCGCGCACGTCAGGCACCCTGGCCGCCTGCCAAAGGGCGTAGCCGGAAAGAACCGTTGACGCCGCGGCCAATCCCGCCGCGAAGGCCCGAGAAACGAGAAATCCCCTGAAGCGGGCGCCAGCCTCCCTTTTACCGAAGAGCCCCGCCGCGAAGCTCAGCACCCGCAACAGGTCCTTGGGGACGCACAGGAGGAACAGTATGACGGCGGTCCCCTGGAAGAGGGAGGTTACGATCAAAAGGAGCCAGGGGCACTCCACCCCTCCGGCCCCGCCGAAAAGCCTCCTCAGGATGGCCAGCCTGCCCGCCGCCAGGAGGATGGCCCCCAGGATGACGAGCTTCCACTTCAGGCTTGCTTTAAGGGGGTGCGCGAGGCTGAGGTAAAGGTACGCGGCCAGGACCAGCGCGAAGTTCGCGAACATCTGTAAGGGGGGGCTCGCTTTCTCGGGAGGTTTGAGGTTTCAGGCGGGGCGGTTGCCAGGCCCGGTCTTGAGGGGCGTGGTCAAGTCCGCGAAATTATATCACTTGTGGCCCGACGGCAGGGGGCATGTTCGCGATGGAATCGCCCTTGGTCTCTGTGCTGCCCGGGTTCGAGAGGGAAGGGCGCGGTGGCTCCGTTCAGCCTTGGGAGATGGAAGGGCAGGGAAATGAAAGGCAGGGCAGGGCAGGGCAGGGCAGGGAAGGGA
>JAIRZX010000080.1 GCA_031267005.1 Deltaproteobacteria bacterium | reverse complement strand
GATCTGGACTTCGGCGGGCTGGATCTCCTGACCCTTTCCGCCTGCGAGACCGGCGCCGGGTCCGGGGCCCGCCGCGACGGCAGGGAAGTGGAGAGCCTGGGGGAGATAGTCCAGCGGGCGGGGGCCTCGGCAGTGCTCGCGAGCCTCCTCCGGGTGGACGACGCGTCCGCGCCGTCGCTCATGCGGGAATTCTACCGCCTCCGCTACGTGGAAGGCCTCGGCAAGGCGGAGTCCCTGCGCGGCGCCCAGTTGAGCGTCATGCGCGGGGAGGGGGCCGGACCGGCGGGGGAGCGCGGCACCCCCGTGAGCGGCGCCGGGCCCGCCAGGACGAGATCCGCCGCGTCCGGCTGGGAAGGCGGGGGGTTCTCGCACCCGTACTTCTGGGCGCCTTTCGTCGTCATGGGGGACTGGAGGTAAGCCCGCCCGGAGACGGGCGCGCCCGGAGCGGCAGGGCCGCGCGGGGGTGCTCGCGGGGAGCCGCGCGAAGGCGGCCCTTCCCCGACGTCCCTTCCCCGTCATTCCCCGCCGCCCTTGTCCCCCCGCGCCCTCCTTATGTCGTCCGCCATGTCCAGGAACACGGCGCGGTACATGTCTCCCATGCCCACCATGGAGGTCCAGGCTCCGGCTCCCGAGGCAAGCTCGCGGGAGCGCCTGAGGAGCGCCTCCCCGGCTGGGCGGTCGCCGCCGAAGATTTCCGCGGCTCCGAGCCCGGCCAGGGCGGTGGAGAGCACCGCCTTGTCCGAAGGCATGTTCGGGTCCGGGTCCTTGCGGGGAGGGGCGCCGTCCAAGAGCCCCGCGATAGCCGCGTACGTCTCCCCGGCTCCCTTCACGTCCATGGCCCAGTAGAGGGCTTGGCCCAGGTGGGCCGCGGCCTCCAGGGCCTGTTGCGACGTTTCCCCAAGCGCGCCTCGGTAGCGGTCGAGCGAGCGCTTGAGGAGCGGTGCCGCCTGTTCCGGGTCGTGAGCGAAAAGGAGGCTCCTGCCTATCCGGAACTCAAGATCAGCCCTGGAGCGCTCGTGGCGCTCGCCCTTGCCCTCCAGCGCCTCCAGGGCGAGGGCCCAGAAGAAGCAGGCCATCTCCTCCGAGCCGTCGAAGCTCGCTTTCGCGTCCCCGGTGCGGGCCAGTGAGCTCGCGGTCTCCGGGTGGAGGGCGCCTAGGAGGAAGCGGCGCTCGTCCATGGCGATCCCCTGCATGTGCCGGCCTACCTGCTGGATCCCGGACTGTAACATAAACTCGCCCATGTCGAAGCCCCCCCGCGCCGAGTCCACGTCGGGAGTACCGGACATGCTCGCCCCCATCACCCAGTTGGACGAAAAAATGAGTTCCTCCGCCGGCCGCTTGACCGCCTCGAAGGGGCGCCCGTCCGCGAGCGCGAAGGCGACCCCGCAGGCCGCCATACGGGCGCGGCATCTCAGCCGCTCGCCATCCGGGCCGTCCGGCGCGAGCGCCTCCAGCTCGTTGAAAAGGCTCAACGCCAGCCTCATCTCCTTGACGGAAGGCTTGTCGAACTGGAAGGGGACGATCCGGCCCGGGCCGGACATCCTGAACAGCCTTCTCGCCAGCCGCTCCTTGGCGGCCAGCGAGTCGGGATCCTCTTCGCCAGCCCGCTCGTCCAAGCCTTCCGAAGCCTCCTTCAGGAGCGCGAGCGCCTCGCCAGAACTCTCCCGCCCCCCGGAATCCGCTAGCTCGTAGCCCAGAAGCGAGCGGAGGACGAGCGCCTCTCGCGAGCCGGGACCGGGGCCGCCCGGGGCCTCGGCCCCGGCCAGCCTGGCCCTGAGTTCGCCTGACGAGGGGAAGGGGTCGCTCCCGGCCTCGGGAAGGCGTCCGGGGTACACGGCCGCGCCTAAGCTCATCACGGGCTCGGTCGGCGTCCCGCCGCCCCCGCCCGCCAGGCGCCCGAGGCATTCCGAGAGCGTATCCTCGGAGAAGGCTATCTCGGCGTCACGGGCCTTCCCCTGCTCGCCCTCGTCCGCGTCCTTCCCGTCCCCGGTGGCCTTCCAGGCGCCGGAGGAGAGGGGCCGCGCCGCGTCCGCCCTGCGGAGACCCGCCGCGGCCCCGGCGGCCATGGAAGCCGCAGCGGACAGCATTAACTCCCTCGTTACCCCCTTGCAGGCGGACCGGTCCTCCGTGTAGTCGGCAAGGGATCTGGCGGAGCGGGCGAGCCCCGCCCAGACCCTCGGGTCGTCCGGGCCCAGGACGAGGAGGGCGAAGGCCCGGAAGCCGTCGAAGGCGTGGGCGGCCCCGAGGGGGTCCCTAGACATGACAATGGAGAACGCCCCCAAGCGTCCTTTTTCCAGGATCTGGCCCATGCCCGGGAAGGCCCACGCCGGCCAGGGCATAGGGTACCCCGAGGCGCCCCCGGCCTTGCCCGAGCTTTTGCCGCCGCCTTTCCCCCCGGCCCCGCCGGTCCGGGACGGCCCCTTCTTGCCTTCGGGCGGCGTTTCCCCTCCCTTGCCCTTGCCCTTGCCCTTACCCTTGCCCTTGCCGCCCGGCTTCCCCTGGGCGGCCACAGCCGTCCCGCTCGCGAAAAGCGGCAGAGCCGCGGCAAGGGCCAGAAAAACCAGCAGATCCATGGCGAGCGTCCTCGCGAAACGGCCGACGGCGAGCGCCGACTGCCGGAAGGGCCGACCGGATGGCGGCGGCATAATTTAAGATACCGGCCTCAGCGGCACGGCGGGACTCAGCGGGCAGGCTGGCGTTCCGAAGCCCGGCGGGACTCAGCGGCCCGGCGGGCCTTATGCTTCGCGCCGGGCTCGGCGCACTGCGGAAACGGACGGGGCGGGAAAGGAGGACGCGGGCGGGCCAGGGAGGCGGGACCGCAGGGGAGCCCAGTCTGGCCGGGCCCGCCCGAATGGCGGAAGGCCGGAACGGGGGAGACGCCTTCCCGCGCGCTCGCCGCAGCCATGCGCTTTGCCTGCGCCCCGGCCCGCGGAACTTCCCGGACCATGGAACGGACCGGCATATGGATCGTCACGGCGCCTTGGGGCTTCCAGCACGGGCGCTTGACTTCCTTATCGGGCTCCGAGGCGGGAGGAGGCGCGGCAATCCGCAATTCAGCTGGGGGATTGAACTGCCGCGCCTCCCAAAGCCTAATCCGCCACCTTCCCGGAAAGCGTATCATAAACCGTCCGGCTCCACGCAATCAAGCTCAAAACGCGCCTGACCGGCACGGCCACGCCGCATGACAGTTCCCAATCTCTTAAGAAGCCAGCGGAGAGCAACTCAGCTACGCTCGGGGACCGGGTGCGCGGCCGGAAGCCAGGAAGACAAACCGGCCTCATAGGCCGCGGTCCTCCCTGAATTCATGAAGCCGTCCCTC
>JAIRZX010000057.1 GCA_031267005.1 Deltaproteobacteria bacterium | reverse complement strand
CCGCGTACCGCCGCTGAGGCGGCGGGTTCCCATGCCGCCGCATTTGGCCATGCCGCCGCCCGAAAGCGGAGCAACGCGTTAGGGGGAATTCAAGCCTGGATGCGGGGTGCGCCGCTGCGGCGGGAAGCGTCGCCATGCGGCGGCGCCGTTACGGCCGCATTTTTCCCGTTGCCGGCCTTCGGAGCAGGTTCGTGGCCCGGCCGGATGCCTTCAGCGCGCCGCAAGGAGCCCGGAGACGGGATTCGGATCGCTGGCGGGCCGGGGAGCGGGAAAGGCGGCTCGGGGGCCTGCCGTAGGGGGCGGGCGCGCACGGGGACGTCCCGCGGACGGGCGGGGAGCCCGCCGGGCTCCGCCGGCGCCTCCCCGAGAGGAGGGCCGCTTCCCTTACGCCGGCGACGTATCCGCAAAGCCTCCCGTAGACATGAAAGACGGTTACGCTATAATAGGGAACCAGCAACGGCTTCATCCCCAGACGCGCCTCCCGCCCCCGCCGGAGTCCCCGCGTCCGTCCCGGGCGACGCCTTCGCGCCCCGAAACATGCCAGGGGCCGTCGGCCGCTGCCTGCCTGCCGGACGCAGCTGCCACACCGCCGTCGACGCCAAAGCCGGGGACGGCCGGGCGTTATCCGGACGCCCCTCCCCCGGAAACTGCGGAGTCCGCGCCAGGAAATCCACGATGACGCGACATCACGAAATTTCTCCAGCACGGGCGGCGGCGGCGGCGGCCTGCCTTGCCGCCATCCTGTTTTCGGCCCTTTCCGTTACCGCATCCGGCCAGCTGTTTATGCCCCCGGACATGGACAGACTCGAGAAGGCGTTCCAACAGAGCGTCACGGAACTGGGCCCCGACGCTCCGGACACGCTCACGGCCAAGCACAATCTGGCATTCGCCAAAGGCGCCTCAGGGGATTTCGCCGCCGCAACGGAAATGCTGGGCCAGGTGGCGGAGCAGAGATCCCGCGTCCTCGGCCCGGAACACCGCGACACGCTCCGCTCCTACGCAGACCAGGCCAATTTCCTGGACGAGCTGGGCGACTACGTCGCGGCGAGGGACGTTTTCTCGCGCGTCCTGGAGACGATGTCCAGGGTCCACGGCCCTGACGACCCGGTAACCGTGGGAATCAAGAACAATCTCGCCTTAGTGCTGATAAACCTCGGTGAGGTGGCGGCAGCCAGGGACATGCTGCTCGAAGTCCTGGAAGCCAATGAACGGGCGCAGGGGGAAAACATCCAGGAAACGCTCATCGTGAGGCTCAACCTCGCCTACACCCTCGCGCTGACCGGCGACCACGCCAGGGCCCGGGGGGAGTACGAGCTTATCCTTGAAGCTTACGAAAAGGAGCTGGGCCCGGAAGCCCCGGCCACGCTAATCGCCCGCAACAACCTGGCGACCAACCTGGACTCCCTCGGCATGGATGCGGAAGCCCTCGCGATGCACGCCTCCGTCCTGGAATCGAGGGAGAGGGTCTTGGGCTTTGACCATCCCCAGACGATAGTTTCGCGGCACAACCTGGCCGGCATCATGGTAAAGACGGGTGACTCCGAGGGGGCCAAGGAGCTCTTCCTGTCCGCCCTGGAGTCCGAGACCCGGCTCTACGGCATTGACCATGTGATGTCAGCCAACACCGCCCACGCCCTGGGAAGCATCATGTCCTCCAGCGGGGAGACGGCGCAGGCGATCTTCTTCCTCAAGCTGGCCGTGGTCGCGGCGCAGAAGACCCGCTCGTCCATGGACGCCTCCGACGAAGGCACGAGGCGGAGCTATCTCTCCACGGTGTCCAGCCGCTACCAGTTCCTGTTCGACCAGCTCCTGAAGGCGGGGAGGCGGGAGGAAGCCTTGGCGGTCCTGGAACTGCTGAAGGAGGACGAGATGGCCGAGCTCGTCCCGACCGCCTCCCTTGCCCCCGCTTCCCCGGAAGCGGGCTCCGGGGACGGGGGTCCCGGAGGGAATACCGGCGCGGGGCCTCCGGATCTCTTCGCTGGCACACCGGAAGAGGCCGCAAGGGAGGCCTTCCTTAAGCTGGTCGCGGTCGAGGCCGAACTGGCCGCCCTTCCCGACTTCTACACGTTGGCAAGAGGCGGCGGGGCCGGTATCTACAGCACGACGGCCCGCCGCGTCGAGCTCGAAGACAGTGACGAAGCCGCCAGGAAGGCCTTCAAGGAAGAGATGGCAAATCTGGCGGGGCTCCTTGTCGCGCCCGCCGCCCCGGCGCCCTCCGAAAGGCTCGCCTCGCTCCAGGCGATGCTCGCCGCCGACGGCGGGGAGACCGCGCTGATATACGCCGTTTCGGCGCCGGAAACGCTCCACCTGGTGGTGGTGACCCCGGATTCGGTCGTAACTCGCGAGTCGCCTTACGCCAGAAACGATCTCCAGCGCATGGCCTTGGATTTCCGGGCGACGGTCCAGGACAGCCGGAAGGATCCCAGGCCTTCCGGGAAAGCGCTCTACGACGCCCTCCTGAAACCCGTCGAGGCCGATCTCGAAGCCGCGGGCGCCAAGGCCCTGACCCTCTCGCTGGACGGGGCCTTGCGGTACGTCCCCCTGGCTGCCCTTTACGACGGGGAGAGGTTCCTGGTCGAGCGGTACCCCGTTTCGATCTTCACCGGATCGACCGTTTCAGGCCCGCCTCCCGCCGCTTCCGGGGGCGGCGCTTCCGCCAGGGCCATGGGGGTGACGCTCGCGTGGCCGGGCTTTCCGGCCCTGCCGGGCGTGGGCCTGGAGATAGAGGCCATCGTAGGCTCCGGCGCCACGGAAGGCATCCTGCCCGGGGAAGGGTTCCTGGACGCCGCCTTCGACCGCGCGGCCCTCGCGGGAAGCCTCGCCTCGGACGCCCCCGTGGTCCACGTAGCCAGCCATTTCTCGCTCGACCCGTCAAGCCTCGACAAAACTGAGCTCCTCCTTGGGGACGGCTCCCGGCTAACCCTCTCCGAGCTCAGGACGTCACCGGACTTCGATTTCGCGGGGCTGGACATCCTGGCCCTTTCCGCCTGCGACACCGGATCGGGCGCGAGGACCGCGGAGGACGGCAGCGAGGTGGAGAGCCTGGGCGAGTTGTTCCAAAGGGCGGGTGCCTCGGCGGTGCTGGCCACCCTCCTGCCGGTGGACGACACGTCCACCCCGCTCGTCATGCGGGAATTTTACCGTCTGCGCTTCGCGGAAGGGAAAAACAAAGCCAGAGCCCTGCAAGGCGCCCAGCTCCTGGTCATGCAAGACGGAAACGGCTCCTCCGCCCCGAAGCGAGGGACGGCTGTCGCCGCGACCGGCAGGGCCGGCGGCGCCGCCGCCGCCGCGCCTCCCTGGGAGGGCAAAGGACTGTCGCATCCTCTCTACTGGTCGCCGTACGTCATCATGGGGGACTGGAGATAACTCTCAGCCTGATTGCTGCAGACTGCGGCGCGCGGCCTTCGACAGGACGCTCCTGCTCCCAACCGTACGGCCCGTCATGCCGCACTGGAAGCCTGCGCGAAACGTGGGAGACGCGGGAGGCACCGTCAGCTGCTTCCTTCCGGAAGGGTCGCAAAGCGGACTGGGCAGCCGTCCGGCAGTACGGACGCCAGTATTATCGAAGGAACTCCGTACGCCTTACACCGAATTATATACGCAAAACCTCGGCAAAGGCTGCTGTTCGCGCCCGGGATTGGATGCGGCCGGAGCCGTGAATGGCCGGCCACAGGCGGTTGTTGCGTACGGCAGGTTAAGCGCAGGATATAGCAAAGGAGAGCGCGGCGCACGGGAAGCGCGGGGGGTAAGCCGCCATCCGCCGCGGAGAGGGCGGCCTCCCGCAGCAACAGCCGTTTCTGCCGTCGCCAGCGGCTTTCGGCTTGCGGAGCGGCGGACCCAGGCAAGCCGGGCCGGGAGACGGGGCCCCAGGCACACGGCGCGGCTTGCCTGCGGGGGACGGCGCCGTCCCGCCTGCCGTTTCCTCGCCGAGGCTTTTCGTTTCAGTCCCGCGCCCTCCGCCGGAGGCCGGAGGCCGGAGGCCGGAGGCCAGGGGCCAGGGGCCGGAGGCCAGGGGCCGGAGGCCGGAGGTAAGGGGGCAGTCGCCCGGACGGCGGGCTGGAAGGCGGAGGGCGCGGGGAGGGCGCCCCGCTCGACCGGGAAGGGGCCGGGAGGCCCGCGTCCCTCGCCTGTCCCGCCCCTACCCCTCGCGGCCGCTCTTGGGGCCGCCGAGCGGGCCTCCTTTGGGGTTGAGGCCCGCCGCAGCGTTAAGCTCCCCGAGCGTGGGGAGAGTGCGGATGGCGTCCAGGGCGAACCCGCGAAGCCCGCTGGAATCCGGCAGGGACATCTGTAAGGTGTCGTACTTGCGCAAGGCCTCGGAGCTGGCCTCGGCTGCGGCGGGGAGATCGCCGAGGTCGTATAAGGCGTATGCCAGGCCCATATGGGCTATTGTGAGAAATTCAGCGTGTTCATTAGCTTCGAAGCGCGAAAGGGGCCTCGCCAGCATGTCTTCCAGGAGCCGCACGGCTTTTCTGAACCCTTCCTCGGAGGCGCCTGGAAAGCCTGAATGCTTTCGGGCGAACGAGACTGTCAGGAGGCATTCCAGGGTCAGGCGGCTCGTCTCGCCAGTCGCGGCGGCGGCACGGGACAAGGCCTTCTCCAAAAGCTGGAGCGACTCGGGTAAAGAGCCGTTCGGCATCAGCCTGCAGCCGACTCGGAACTCCAGCTCCGCCCTTTCCCTCTCGAAAAGCTCCCCCCCGTCCTCCAGCGCCTCCAGGGCCAGGGCCCAGAACGCAAGGCACGAGTTAAGCCTTTCCGAATTGTAATCCAGGTCCCCCAAGAGCGCCAGGGACAAGGCGGTCTCGGGGTGGCTCCAGCCCAGGAAATCCCGGCGGAACGACAGGGCGCGGCAGTGGTTGTCCCGCGAGAGCTTAACCTGCCCGGTTAACCTGTACAGCTCCCCGGCCTCGAATAAGAAAGAGAACGTCATGGCCGGGGTGGTGGCGAATCCCTCTTTGCGGTCGCCGCAGGCCTCCTCCATGGCCCCGTAGGCCTCGGCGTACCCCATCTCGAAATTTTCCAGTTTGATCAGCACCGCCGCCCGGGCAATGCGGGCGAGGAAACGGAACAGGCGGCCGGTTTCGCCGGGCAGCCCTACCGCGAGCAACGAAGCCTCCCGCAGGAGTGTTTCCGCCGCCGATAGCCTGTCCCGAAGGCTTCCGGAGGAAAAGGCCGAAGGGAACCTGAGCCTGCCATCCCCGGGAAGCCCGGCCAGGCACTGGGCCCACATTATCTTTGTTTCGAGCGCCTCTTCGTCCGCGGGGCCCAAGAGCGCGTCCATGCCCTCCGATGCCTTCCTGAGGAGCTCCTGGGCTTCTTCCGCGTGGGCGGGGTTTCCCCCTTCGAAGAGCTCCTTGCCCAGCAAAAAGGTCAGGCGGAGCGCTTCGCGCATGCTGGGCCTGGGCCCTTCCGGCCCCTCCCCCGCCGCGAGCCGGAGCCTTAAATCGTCCGGGGTGGGCCAGGGCAGGGTTTCTTCGACATGCTCCGGAACGGGGTACAAGGCGGCCGAAAGCGACGTCTTGAACTCGCCGTCGGCGGGGCGGGCGCGGGTTTTGCCGTCTTTTCCCGAACCGGCGCTCGCGCCGTCTTCGCCGCTTTTCCCGTTTGCCTCGTAATTCCGGCCGTCCCCGCCTTCCCTGCCGGAGCCCCCAGGCCACGCGCCGCCGTCCCCGCCTTCCCGACCGCCGCCCTGGCCGCTTTCGGGGCCAGGCCTTTCGACGGCCGCGTCCGCCGTCCTGGAAGCGAAGGCGATCTCGTCCTCCAAGACGTTTTCCGCGACGGGGCAACTCCCGCCGTCTCCGTAGCCGGCGCAATCCGCGATGCCGCGCACGGCTCCCCTGGAGATTGAGGCCGCGCCGCCGGCGAGGCGGTCCGGCTCCGGAACTAAGGAGGCCTGACCCGAGTTATTCCGGGACCGGGCTTGCCCGGCGTATTCCAAAAGCGACCTGGCCGAGCGCGCGAGCGCAGCCCACGGTCGCAGGTCGCCCGGGCCGTAGGCAAGGCGCGCGAGCGCCCGCACCCCGTCCCAGGCTAAAGCCGCCTGCCAGAAAAGCCCGCGTTCCGCCAGCCTCGAGGCCGCCTGCCTCTCTTCCTCGATGAAGTGCGCCATGGGCGGAAACCGCCACTCCGGCCAGCCCTCCGGAAGCCGGGACTTTCTGCCCGGCGGGGCCGGGTGGCGGGATGCCGCGCCCTTCTTCTCCGCCGAGGGAGCCTTGGCGGCCCCCCCCGGAACTCCCTTCTTGCCGGACTTGCCTCCGCCTTTCCCCTTCACGACGGGCTTCTTCCGCGCGGCGAGCGCGGTCCCGCTCGAGAAGGCCATGACGGAAAAAAAGGCGGCGGCGGCTAGCGCCGGAGGGATGAGACAGGTAAGGCTCACGGAGTTTCCTCCTTGACGGCAAAGGCGGCTGTTCGCGCCGGGGATTTGTAACGGCGGGTGCCGGCAAGGGCCGGGCCCCAGTCGGTTGCGGCGTACGGCAGGTTAGTCTCAGGATATGGCAAAGGAGAGCGATGCGCAATGGAAACGCGTGAATATGCCGCCCGGGCCGCCCCGGAGGGTGCGGTAGCTCCCCGCAACGGCCGCTTCTGCCGCCTCCCAGGTGTGAGCGGTAGCTCTCCGCAACGGCCGCCTCCGCCGCCTGTATCCGCCGGCTTGCGGAGCGGTTAGCTCCGGCAAGCCGGGCCTGGAGAAGGGGAGCAAGGTTCTGCGGCGCTGCGGGGGACGGTGCCGTCCCGCCGGTTCCCCGCCGACGCCATTAGTTTCAGGCCCGCGCCCTTCCGCCGGAGGCGAGGGGCCAGATGTCCTATGTCCTGTGTCCTATGTCATATGTCCTGTGTCCTATGTCATATGTCCTGTGTCATATGTCATATGTCCTGTGTCATATGTCATATGTCCTGTGTCATATGTCATATGTCCTGTGTCATATGTCCTGTGTCCTATGTCATATGTCGTATGCCATATGTCCTATGTCCTGTGTCATATATCCTATGCCACATGTCCTATGTCCTATATCCTGTGTCATATGTCATATGTCATATGCCATATGTCATATGCCATATGTCCTATGTCATATGCCATAGGAGGTCGCCCGGACGGAGGGCCGGAAGGCGGGGGGCGCGGGGAGGCTGCGGATGGCGTCAACGGCTAACCCGCGAAACCGGCTGGAATTCGGCAGTGACACCTGTAAGGCATTGACCCAGGCTTCGGCCGCAGCGGGGAGGTCGCCGGGGCCGAATAGGACGTTTGCCGGGTCTTTCGGGCTGTAAAGAGAGAATCCGCGCGCTCTTCCGCTTAGGCGAGCGAAGGGGGCCTCGCCCGCATGTCCTCTGCGAGCCGCGCGGTTTCCATGGAGCCCTCCTCCGCCGCGTCCGGAAAGCCCGCGGACGAGGGGGCGAACGAGACGCTCAGGAGGCACTCCAGGGCCGGGGAGCTTGCCTTCCCAACGGCGGAGGCCCGGGACAGCGCCCTCTCCAAAAGCGGGGGCCCCTCGCTTGGCGAGCCCCTTGCCGACAGCCTTCCGCCGACTTGGAGTTCCAGCTCCGACCTGTGCCTCTCGAAAAGCTGGCCTCAGGTGCCTCCGGGGCCGGGGCGCAGAAGGGCAGGCATTCGTTATGCCTTCCGCCGCGTCCTCCAGTTCCCCCAAGAGCGCCAGGGACAGGGCGGTCTCGGGGTGGCGCCGGCCCGGGAATAGCATACGTTCACGGGAAGAGCAGGAAACCCGTCCGCGCGAACGCAAGCGCGGCATGGGCGGGGAGGGCTGCCAGCCTGGCAGCGGGTACGGGAGAAGAAGCGTAAGGAGGCAATGGGCCTGCCCCCGCTGCGACAGGCCAGTTAAGGGGGCTGTCCGGAAGCCTGGAATGTGGCCCAGCCATCCCTCGAAAGGATACCATGATCCCTGAAGGACGGGCTTCTGGCCCCCACCCCCGAAAGGCCGATTTGCCACACTCCGTGAACGGATACGCGTTTATGGGCTTGCGGCAACGGAATCGGACGGAGCCGGGGCCGGGGGCCGCTAAACCTCGCCAGTCCTCTTGCCGGACCTTTTAGCCGGGGCCCCGACCGCCGCCGGGGCCGCCGCCGTGAGGAGGCATGCCGAGTAAGAACGCCGCCACCTCGTTTACGGCGGCGAGGGCGGCTTCCTCCTCGGCAGCCTCCAGGATGGGGCTTGAGTCCGGCAGGCGCACCTTCGCGGCCCTGGAGAAGGCCGCGTCCGCGGCGGCGGCGTCGCCTCGGGCGGAAAGGATGGACGCCAGGCCGCTCAGGGCGAGGAAGAGCATATCCCCGTAGCGCTTTGCGGCTACCCCCGGGCTAAGCGGGGCCCGTTCTGCCTCCAGGAGTTCCGTGAGCTTTTCAAAGCCTTCCGCGGCCTCGTCCGGCGAGCCGGCCGAGTCGCGGGCGCATGAAAGGGCCAAAAGGGACCGCAGGGCCACCCAGTTCTCTTCCCCCAGCCGGGCGGCGGCCCTGGCCAGGGCCCTCTCCAGGACGGGGATAGCCTCTCGTGCGGAACCCGAATTCGTCAGCGAGCAGCCGAGGCGGAATTCCAGATCGGCTCTGTCCCTCTCGAAAAGTTCCCCGCCTCCCTCCAGGGCCTCCAGGGCCAGAACCCAGAAGGGGGCGCCCGCGCCAGTACCTTCCAGCGCCTCCTCCAGGTCGCCCGAGAACGCCAGGGACTGGGCTGTCTCGGGGTGCCGCCATCCCCGGTGCTTCCGGCGCATATAGAGGGCATTGCGGTGGGATTGGCGCGCGGCCCGGCCGCCGCCGGCCCTCCTCTGCAGCTCCGCGCCCTCGAAGAAGCATAACGCCTGCGTGATCTCGGTTATCTGGCCGCTGGCGGCCAAGGGCCCCATGGCCGCGTTGACCTCGGCGCACCCCTCCCACCAATCCGTCTCTTCGTCCATACCGAACGGCCCAGACGGGCCCTCCAGCCCAAAGCTCACGCCCGACAGGCACATTTTTGCGGCGAGGCGGAAGTGGGCCCCCTTCAAGCCCGGAAGCCCTTCCGCGAGCGAGAGCGCCTCTTCCAGGAGCGCCTTCGCTTCCAGGAGCCTCTTCATGGGGGGGTTCGAACAGCCGTACTGAGTGAGCCTGCCGGGCCCGGGCAGCCCGGCCAGGCGCCGGGCCCTCCTCGCCTTGGCTTCGAGGGCGGCCGCGTCCCCGGGGCCCAGGACGGCGTCCAGGCCATCCGACGCCTTGCGGAGGAGCGCCAGGCCTTCTTTCTTGAGGGCCGGAACCCCCGAGTCGAAGAGGGCCGCGCCCAGCCGCGAGCGGAGGACCAAGGCCTCCCGCGACCCGGTCCCCGGGCCGCCGGGCCTTTCCGCCTCGGCCAGGCGAAGCCTCATGCCGTCCGGGGTTTCCCAGGGAAGCCCGCGGGCGAAGGGCCGGGGCACGGGGAACAGGGCGGCGGAGAGCGAACTCGGGCGCCTGCGGGTACTCCCGGCGTTTACGTCTCCGCCATCTCCGGAATTCCTGTCCCTCCCGCCTCCGCCCGGCCCGCCTCCGCCCGGCCCGCCTCCGCCGAACCCGCTTCCGTCCGGCCCGCCTCCGCCTAACTCGAATTCGTCCCGCCAGCCTTCGTCAAACTCGCCGTCCCAGTCGGGTTCCCCGCCGTCAGGGGCGTCGGAAAAGCTTGCCGCCCCCAGGGCCGCAGACTCCGCCTCCAGGTCCCCGGCTTCGGACGGCGCCAGGATCTCGGCGCTGGACGCGGCCAGGCCCAAGGAGGCCGACTTTGACGTCCCGGCGGCGAAGGCGAACTCGACGCGCGCGACATCGTCGGGAACGCGGTAGAGCGCCTCGCCGCCGCCGGAGCCTCCCCCGAATTCGCCCATGGCTTTCAGCGCGAGCTCGCCCGAGGCGACCAGGCGCCTGGCCTTGTCCGGAAGGTTTTCGTCCAGCCAGGGCTCGTTCCCGCAGCCGGCCGTCCCGGCGGACTCCGAAAGCGACCGGGCCGAGCGCGAGAGAGCCGCCCACGCCCGGGGGTCGCCGGGGCCGTAGATAAAGCTCGCGAGCGCCCGCACCCCGTCCCACAGGAAAGCGGCCTCCAGGCGGCGCCCCCGCTTGGAGGCCCTCTCGGCGGCCCGCCTTTCGTCCTCGGCGATGGCCGCCATGGGCCGGAAGGCCCACATGGGCCAACCCTCAGGAGGCCGAGGCTTTTTCCCCGCCGGGACGCGGGGGCAGTGAGCCGCGTCCTTTTTCCCGTAGCGGGAACCTTTTGCGCCGCCTTCCGGGGCGCCCTTCTTCCCGGGCGGCCCGCCGCCTTTCCCTTTCCCGAAGTGCTTCTTCCGCGCGGCGTGCGCGGTCCCGCACGACATGGCCAGCACGGCGACCGCCGCACCGGCCAGCGACGGTCCGAGGGTACAGGCGAGGATCACGGGATATTCTCCTTGCTGGGCCGGGCCGGGGGCCCGGCGGGGCGGGACGCGGAGCCCGGGTTCGGGGGGGACGCGGGGCCCGGGTTCGGGGGGTGACGCGGGGCCCGGGTTCGGGCGGGACGCGGGGCCCGGGTTCGGGCGGGACGCCCGAGGGGGCCGGGAAGCACCGGCGGACGGCGGGCGGGAGGCCACTTTCGGGACGGGCCGGCCGTCGGCGCGTAAGGTGGCGGCGCGGGGAGGTGGGGGGGACTTAGCGGCCCTTCCTCCCGCCGCCTCCGGGACCGCCCCCGTCCGGACGGTAGATGTCCTTGACGACTACCGGCTTGGACATGAAGAAGTTGGCCGCGAGGAGCTTGGCATTTTTGGCGAACTTGCTCGTGGCGGGCAGCTTAATCTTTATGACCTTGGTCCAGACGTCCTTGGCGGCCTCGGCGTCTCCCCGGGTGGAGATGGCCCCCCCCAGCGACATCAGCGCCAAGTAGAGCAAGTCCGTATGCTTTTCCTTGCCGGTGCGCGTGCGGGGCAATCCCCGCAATCCCTCCAGAAACCGCACGGACTTCCTCCATCCCTCTTCCGCCGCTTCTAAACTGCCCAGCGCGAAGCGGGTGTTGCAGAGGAGCAGAAGGCATTTCACGGGCATCCAGTTCGACTCCCCCAAGGCGCCTGCGGCCCGGGACAGGGCCCTCTCCAGGATCGGGAGGGCCTCTTCGTGGCGTTTCGATTCCGCCAGCTCCTGGCCGAGGCGGTACTCCAGCCCGGCCCTGTCCATTTCGAAAAGCTCCCCCCCGTCCTCCAGCGCCTCAAGCGCCAGCGCCCAGAACGGCATGGCCGCGCCTTTGCCTTCCTCGATCAGCGCCATGTCGCCCGCAAGCGCCAGGGCCTGGGCGGTCTTCGGGTGCCGCCATCCCAGTTCGGCACGGTTCTGCCAAAGCGCCCCGCTGTAGGACTTCAGCGCGTCCTTCGCCAATCCGGAGTACCGGTAGCATTCCCCGAACACGAAGAAGGAGGCGGAAGGGGGCGTGTTGGGGTACATGCCGTGCTGCCCTTCGCTTGCCGCGAGGCACTCATTGAACCCGTCACGGGGGCCTTTCAGCAAGCACAGCACTCTCGCCAGCTTCAGGTGGGTGTTTAAGGCGTAGCTGTTCCGCAGCGGGGCGGGCAAGCCGCCCGCGAGCGACAGCGCCTCCCTCAGGAGCGCCTCCGCGGCGCGGAGCCTCTCGGGCGGCGGCACTTCGTCCATGGTTTCCAGGAGCCTGCCCGACCCCGCCAGGCCGGCCAGGCACCTGGCCAGCCTGATCTTCGCGTCGAGAGCGCCCGTGTCCCCGGGGCCCAGGAGGGTGTCCAGGCCCTCGGACGCCTCCCGGAGGAGGTCCAGGGCCTCTTTCTCGCGGGTCGGATCGCCCGAGTCGAAGATTTCCCCGCCCAGGCGCGAGCGGAGGGAGAGCGCTTCGACCGTCCCGGGCCCGGACCCGCCGGGGCTCTCCTCCCTCGCGAGGAGGAGCCTAAAATCTTCGGCGGATTTCCAGGGCAGATCCCTTTGCGCCGCCTCGAACCCGGGGTAAATCACGGACGAGGCCGACGCGAAAGGACCGGGGAAGGTGGCGTGCGGCGGACGGCCCAAACGGGCTACCCAATCATCGAGCTCCTTCGCCGTCTCGCGGGCGAAGGCGATCTCCTGGTCCATGGCGTCCCCGGACGCGGGGCGGCCCCCCGTCCCGCCCTGGCAAGGGGGCCCAGCAAGGCCGCGCGCGGCGTCGAGGGAGATGGTGGCCGTCCTCCTCAGGAGTTCGGCCAGCTCCGGAACGTTCGAGGGTGTCAACTCGGACGCTTTTGTGGCCTCGGTTTGCTTCTCGGAATCCAGGAGATTCCGAGCGGCCCGCGAGAGGGCGGCCCAGGGCCGCGGATCGTCCGGACCGTAGACCCGGAGCGCCAGCGCCCGCAACCCGTCCCAGGCGAAAGTGGATTCATAGAAATTCGTTGCGTCAGCGTTCCTTTCGGCTTTCCGCCTCGCGTCCTCGAGGGGTGGCGCCATAGGCGGGAAGCGCCACGCGGGCCAGCCCTCCGGCAGGCGCGACTTTTTCCCCGTCTTGACGGGCGGGCGGGAAGCGGCGCCTTTGGTCCCGGCTGGGGAGGCGTCGGCCGAGCGCTTTCCGGCATCCTTTTTCCCTGACGGCCTTCCTGCTTTTCCCTTCGCGCCGGGCTTCCTTCCGGAGGCGCGGGCGGTCCCGGGCGAGATGGCCGTTACGGCCGCGATGGCCGCGATGGTGGCCAGCGCTTGGGGCAACATGCAGTCAAGGCTCACGGGTTTTCCTTAATGCGGGGCCTTAGGCCGCGGAAACCGGCCTCGGCGGGTCCGGGGAGGTCCGGGAAGGGCCGGTCCGGGAAGGGAAGGGAAGGGAAGGGAAGGGAAGGGCCGGGCCGGGACGGGACGGGACTTGCCTGGATGGGACGGCGGTCGCGGCGAGTCAAAGGGACATGGCCAGGATATAGGACGGGAGGGCGCGGCGCAAGGGGGGCGCGGGGCCCACCAGGCCCCGAGGGAATTGTCCGGCAGGAAGGCTGCCATGTACCTTTCGCTTATCCCGATATCGGGATAACGGAACTTATCCCGACCTTTTATTTATCCCGACCCGATTGTACATTATTAAGTAATGATAGTGTATCTCGAGTAAAGGCTGGATAACCAAATCTATTCACAGGCTGTCGCCGGGTACCTGGGGGTGGCTGTTTGTGAGGCAGAGGAGGGTTTCCGTGAGGCGGTTGCAGAGGTAGGGCGGGAGCCGAATGAGATTTGCGTGGGGCCCGGGGGTAGCTGTCCGTTATTAGGACGTTAACAGCCAATCTCCCCGGTATCCATTGT
This sequence comes from Deltaproteobacteria bacterium, assembly GCA_031267005.1. GTDB lineage: Bacteria > Desulfobacterota > Desulfarculia > Adiutricales > Adiutricaceae > JAIRZX01. The sequence goes on along the minus strand of JAIRZX010000057.1, from coordinate 2,812 downwards.
TTGGTAGGTATCAGTCCACGAGGAGTCGTGCCGCCTCACCTCTGCCCCGCTCCGTCTCCCCCCCCCCGGCTCGCCGGTGAACAGCCTTCGGCTATCGGACCGCCTCCGCCCCGCGTCAGGCCCATTTAAAATGTCCGGGTTATTCCCACATTACTATGTCCGGCAGGCTGAATTATAAAGTTTCAGGGTGTTGGCAAACGACATGCTGCCTAGTGGCTCCGACAAGAATGGCATTTTCGCGGAACGGTTTCGCAAAGATGAGGAAAAGTTTGCTCCTAAATTCTGGCGGCAACTGAGAGTGTTCCACCAAAAAATAGTTAACCGACTACCCTAACGCAATATTTCATTTCGGCGCCTTCCCAAACAACTTTCCTGAATCTCACCGTCACGTCTGAAGTGCCGTAGGCGGCAACGGCTGCGGCGTATACGCCAATACCATCGGCCAGATATTTTTCCGCATAATTTTTTGAATTATCTCAATAAAAGCTTGATTTATCATCATATCAAGCCGTTCGTTCGCGTATTCGTTTCTCTTGCCATGAACGATTTCGCCCTTGTTCCGGGATACTTCTGTTTTCTCGCGAGTGGAATCGGCGTTCTCGCGCTTAATTTCTATGGCGCCCTTCCATTGCTCTACTGGACGGGCAGATCGGATATGCCTATTTCCGAAAAGGATTCCGGGATGGCCAACTGGTTGCCGAACTCGATGGGAAGCGGCAGAATCGACCGAAACTGGAATTAAGTCTTGCTTGCCTGTTTGCCATTCTCGACGTCTCCATCCTGATCTTCAAGAGCATCCCGACATTCCTGAATTTTCTGGCCTCCAAGTCCGCTCTTGATGATGGAGTCATACGGATGACAGAAATAATTAATATTTTCCGTCGTTTCTGGAGCTGAAAGCTTCTACGAACTGCAGATATTTACCATCCAGGTATTTTTTCCTGGTTCCGGTTTATTTTTTCCTGGTTCCGGTTATTGGACGGGACGAAAAAATCTACAATAAGCTTTAGCCGGATGGAATCCCTTATCTCGGAGTTGGGTATCGGGAGGTTAAAAATTTTATGACGCCCAAAACTGCTGATGATTTAGATTGTCAGATAGACCGTATGAATAAAGAGGGACGTATCGTTAGTGTTGTAAGGATTCTGTTTCCTGGAACGAGCCGGAGCGCGAAAGATCCTTGCCGAATATCTTAAAATAGTCGGCAGTGGTATTTGCGATCCGGCTCGTGAGCAACGAGGGATCGGTTTGGCACTAAAAATTTCAAAATTTTTTCTTTTCAAAAAATTCCAGTACCGATAAAGGGTTTAAGAGTTGAGTCTTTCCGCCCCATGAAAGCCCGTTATGCCACTTCGTCATTTGATCAATAATACTGTCGACGTCGGCATGTTCGTCTGCGTGCCTCTTTGAATTTAAGTCAGAGAATGTATGGCTCATAAAATTTATAAAATTTTCCCTAACTTCCTGTTTAGTGAATCCGCAAATTTTAGAGAAATATTTGTCTAGCGAGATATCATTGACAGTGTTCATGCAGGAGAACACGGAGAGGGGCCTGAATTTATTGACGCCAGTTAAAAATGAGAAACGGATATGGCTCGAGCTTGCTTTTATGCTCGAAAAAAAATGTAAAAGAGTACGCCCAATTTTCTCTTGGCATTCAGGGTTGCCTATGTTGCTTGTCAAAGGGTAATCGGAATCGTCAATGAGCAACACGACGTTTCCAGCGATCAGCTCCCGCTGGTCTTTTCCCTGTTTTATCCAAGACGACTTGTGGCCAAGAGACAGCATCAAGATTAATGTCCCAATAGCCGATGAAGAATCGAGTTTATCAAGAACGATGCCGTTTTCCAGGCCGACAGCCTTAATTGCGTCGAGCAGGGTAGGTTCGAAAATATCCTGTTCCGGGGTTGTACTGTTCAAGCTGATGTGGATCACGGGAAATGCGTCCCAGCTTAACCCGGCGCGCCTCTCTATCTCCAGGCCTGTAAAAAGCTCTCGCTTGCCCTGGAATATGCATTTGATAGTGTCCAGCAGCAGGGTCTTGCCGAATCCCCTGGGACGCGAAATATAATTCGGGGCGCCCGGCCAGGTAGAAGATATCAGATCGTGTATGAGCCCGGTCTTGTCAACATACACGCCTTGGTTGTCGATAATCCTTTCAAAGCTCGTTTCGCCGACGGATAACCGTCCCCCCTTCATGCCTGTCTCAGTCATAGCCGAGGCCTCCTTTCCTTCTTGCCGCCCTTTCCGGAGCGTCTCCCCGAGCTGACGGCCCACTGGAAATAATTATAACTCACTCCCCGCCCTCACGCAAGAAGAACTTGAAACCTGAATTCCTTAAAATATTTTAACTACGGCTCGCCTGTGGCTTTGGGGCCAGCAGGGATAACTTCCGGCGGGCAACGTCCGGACGCGCACAAAATCGTCGACCTTCACGGCTTTTTTTTGTCAGCGTAAAATCCTGCGAAGAAACCTTCAAGCCGAGGTGCTCTCCAAGCATTGTCAACGACAGTTTACTTGCAACAGCCCTCTCGGCAAATTTGACGAACCTAACCAAACAAATAACTCTCTTATGGATTTATTCACTTATTATGCAATATATATGGATTTACAATAGGTTTTTGTTCTTCGGATGCCCTAATGGACTCGCTTATTCCAAGTTGCATTCAAGATTTCCGGAATGAATTAGATGGCTTGTCAATTAATTTCATGGCTAGATATGGTATCGTTTTTCAAACTTGATTCTCTCATGAAAGAATTATGAGAATTCAAATGATATGATATAGATTTAAGGATTTTGATTTTATATCAC